>PXDN01000358.1 GCA_003566375.1 Opitutia bacterium | reverse complement strand
GGGGCGCGGTAAGCAACGACCCGGAAGAGGCCCGCGCCGCCTTCGCTCCCCTTGCCGCCGGGATGCTCGCTGACGCGGATTCCGGGGTTCGCGCGGCGGCCGCCGCCACGGTGGGCCGACTCTCCATGGACGGCACCGGCGACCAGCTCGCCTCCATGGTTCGCGCGGACGAGGCTCACGCCGTCCGCGCCGCCGCGCTGCAGGCATTGCGGCACCTGCGGAGCGGCTTGCTCACCGCGGCGGTGGAAACAGCGCTGACCGATGACCACGAGGAAGTTCGTCGGGAGGCGTTGCGGATCACCCCCGATTTGCCCGCCCCGCCGGAAACCATCGCCCGCCTGCTGGCCGGAGTCGCCGCCAGCGGCTCCCTTGGCGAGCGGCAGACCGCCATCTCCGCCCTTGGCGCGCTCACCCACCCGGCGGCGGCCGAAGCGTTGTGGAGTTTGTGGGAACCCTTGGCCACCGGCGAACTTGAACCGGAACTGCACCTGGAATTGCTGGAGGCCGCGGCCGGTCAGGGGGATCCCGGTTTGGCCGAGTCGGTCCACGTTTACCGGGCGCGTCAGGCGGCCAAAGGCATCGAGGCGGCTTTCGCCGAAACCTTGCGCGGCGGAAACGCCGGAGACGGACGGCGGGTTTTCCGGGATAACCAGAGCGCTTCCTGCCTGCGTTGCCACGCGGTCGGCAGTCACGGCGGCAATGTCGGGCCGAATCTCTCCCGCATCGGGGCAACCTCCACCCGCGAAGAGTTGCTGCAATCGCTGGTCAATCCGAGTGCCCGCGTCACTCCCGGCTACGGCATCGTGTCGTTGCTTCTGGACAACGGAGAACGCCTCGCGGGTATTTTGCGCGAAGAAACCGAAAGCGAATACGAACTTGATCTTGGCGACGGGATCCGCCGGATCGACCGGGCCGATGTGGTCTCCCGCGAAGACGCTCCCTCCTCCATGCCTCCGATGGACCAACTCCTGACCCGCCGCGAAATCCGCGACCTTATCGAATACCTGACCACGCTCAGGTGAAAGAGCCGGCGTCTGTGTTTGAAGCGCGGGGCCCGGACTCGGACCATCCGCCTCAAAACAAACCGATCGGGCCGCCGGAGAGGAGGCGGGGCCGGATTTGATCGAGGACCGGGTCTTCCGGCTCCTCCACCGCGAACACCAGCGACCAGTCGTTGTTGCCCTCCCGGTCCACCAGGATTTGCTCCAAAACCAACCCCTCCCCTTCCTTTTGGAAACGGGTGTGGCGGCGGTTGCGCCCCTCCGGATCCAACAGCGGCCCGTCGTGCTCCCGTTGATACTCGGCAAACAAACCCGCCACCCGTTCCGGAGTCCACGGTTGGCCATCGGCATCCCCGCGGGGATCGAGCCCGTCGGCCAGCGATTCCCAATCCCCGTCGGCAATCAACCGCAGGCGGGCCAGCACCGCCGCGCGCGCGAGTCCCTCGATCCGTTCCCTCCCCGGCCTCTTCGGAAGCGTGTCCGCCGAAATGGCGGGCTCAGCGGCCTGGCCGGTGAAGCGTTCGGGGTGGCGCAGGCGTTCCCATTCCTCCATCAAGCTGGAATCGACCCCTTGGATGGTTTCGCGCAAAAAGGCTTCCATTTCCCACAATTCGGGGGTCTTGTGCTCCCGCGGCACCGTTTGATCGAGGACCTTGTAAACCGCCGTGAGGTGGCGCAGGAGCAAACCCTCCCCGCGCTGCAATCCGTATTCGCGAATGTAGTCGGCGAAGCTCATCCACCGTTCGATCATTTCGCGGGCAATCGACTTGGGCCGGATGTTTTCCCCGCCCACCCACGGGTGCCGGTCGGCAAACTGGTTGAAGGTGTCGTATATGAAATCGCGCCGCGGTTTCGGGTATTCCACCAAGTCCAGTTCGGCCATCCGCCGGTCGTATTCGACCCCCTCCGCCTTCAGTTCGGCCAGGCGTTTTTCTTTGGCCTTGGAAAGCTGGCTGCGCAAAATGTCATCCGGATTCTCCACAATCGACTCGGCCAGGGTCACCACGTCGAGAGCGTGGCCGGGGTCGACCGGGTCAAGGAGCGCCAGGGTGTCGAGCAGGTAGAGGGAAAGGGATTGGTGCAGCGAAAAATCGGGCTGCAACTCAACGTTGACGCGCGGTTCCGGCTTGCCGCCCTCTTCCCCGCGCGGGGGAATTTCGACGATGCCCCGGTCGAGCAGGGAACGAAACAATTGCCACGCCCGGCGGAAATGCTCACGGCGGGCCACCGGCGCTTCGTGACAGTCCCGGATCAGCGAGCGGACCGCCCCGCATCCGCTCCCGCCGGTCCGGGCCAGAAGTTGCAGCAGGATGCCGTGATCGATGCGGAACGACGATTGCAGCCGCTCCGGGGCGGCGGCGGTTAGTTTGTCGAAGGTGTTTTCATCCCACGAAACGAATCCCTTGGGCGGGGATTTGCGGTGTTGTTTCTTCTTTTTTCCGGAACCGGCGGCCTTTTCCTCCTGGAGTTTGTTTTCTATGACATGGGGCGGCGCCTGAACCACCACCCAGCCTTCGTCGTCAAACCCCTTGCGCCCGGCCCGGCCGCAAATCTGGTGAAAGTCACGGGCGCCGAGGATGCGGGATTTTTCCCCGTCGTATTTGCTCAGCCGTGACAGCACCACGGTGCGGATCGGCACGTTGATGCCAACCCCGAGGGTGTCGGTGCCGCAGATGACTTTTAACAATCCGGCCCGCGCCAGTTTCTCGACCAGCAGGCGGTATTTCGGGAGCAATCCCGAATGGTGCAGGCCGATGCCCTGGCGGAGAAAACGTTTGATGTCCGCCCCGTGCGGGCTGGAAAACCGGAACGTCTCCAGCTCGGCGGCGATTTGTTCGCGCTCCGCGCGGTTGTCCAAGGCGAGGCTGGTGAAATTCTGCGCGTTTTCCGCCGCTTCCCGGCGGCTGAAATGCACCACGTAAACGGGCGCTTTCCCGGTCTCCACCAGGCGGCCGATGGTTTTGTCCAAGGGGGTTTCGACATAACTGAACGCCAGCGGCACCGGCCGGTCGGTCGAGCGGACCACGGCGGCGGGGGCGCCGGTCAGGTCGGTCAGTTTTTCCCCGAACCACTCGCCGTCGCTCATGGTGGCCGACATCAGCAAAAAGCGGGCGCGCTTGAGGGTCAGCAGCGGAATCTGCCAGGCCACTCCGCGGTCCCGGTCGCCGTAGTAGTGAAACTCGTCCATGATGACGTCGTCCACCGGAGCGGCTTCCCCGCCGGCGCAAGCCATGTTGGCGAGAATTTCCGCCGTGCAGCAGAGGATGGGCGCGTCGCGGTTGACGGTGGCGTCGCCGGTCATCATGCCGACTTGTTCCGGTCCAAAATCGCGGCAGAGATCGAAGAACTTTTCGTTCACCAGCGCCTTGATCGGGCAGGTGTAAATCGACCGCCGTCCCCGGAGCAGGGAGAAAAAATGCAGGGCCGCCGCCACCAGCGATTTCCCGGAACCGGTCGGGGTGTTCAGGATCACGTTGTGTCCCTCCGCCAAGGCGAGGATGGCCTCCTCCTGCGCCGGATACAACTCGAGTGAGCGGCTCCCGGCGTATGCGAGAAAGCGCTCCAGCGCCTCATCGGCCGACGGCGGCGGCTCACCGGGCACCGGTGCCAAAGGGGCGGTTGGTGGTTGGTCGGCCAAGCGGCGAATCCTCAACCGGCGGCGGAAGACGCGGCGTCGGTCTGGTTGCGCAGGAGCTTGTATTCCATGGAATCGCGCAACGCTTCCCAACTCGCCTCCATGATGTTGTCGCTGACCCCGACCGTTCCCCAAATTTCCTCACCGTCGCTCGATTCGATCAGCACGCGGATGCGGGCGTTGGCCCCCTTGTTGCTGTCGAGAATGCGCACCTTGAAATCGCGAAGCTCGATGTCCTTGATCTGCGGGTAGGCTTTTTCCAGCGCCAGGCGCAACGCCTTGTCCAAAGCGCCGACCGGACCGGTGCACTCGGCCACGGTGTGAACGGTTTCACCGTCAAGGGTGATTTTCACGGTGGCCTCGGCGACCAGATTCTCCTCGCGGCCGCGTTTCTCCACAATCACCCGGTAGCCTTCGAGTTGAAACACGTCGGGTTTCTTGTCCAGCCATTTGGCCAGCAGCAGGTGAAAGGAGGCGTCGGCCGCCTCGTATTCATATCCGCGATACTCGAGGGCTTTTAGTTCATTGAGCAGCGTTTTCATGTCGCCCCCCTTTTCATCGATGTCCACCCCGATTTCCCTGGCTTTCATCATCACGCTGCTCCGGCCCGACATGTCGGAAATCAGCACCCGCTGGCGGTTGCCGACCTCCGCCGGATCGACGTGTTCATAGCTGCGGGCAACCTTTTGGGCGGCGTTGGCGTGCACCCCTCCCTTGTGGGCAAAAGAGGAAGCTCCGACAAAGGGCGCCTTGATGTCCGGCCGCAGGTTGGCCAGGTCGTCGAGAAAAAGGGAGAGTTCCCGCAGCTTGGGCAGGTTGCCCGCACAGGCAACCCGGCGGCCCATTTTGAGCGCAAGGTTGGGCAGAATGGTGGTCAGGTTGGCGTTGCCGGTGCGTTCGCCAAACCCGTTCATGGTCCCTTGAATCATGACCGCCCCCGCCTCCACCCCGGCCAGGGAAACCGCCACGCCGAGTCCGGAGTCATTGTGGCAATGAACGCCAACCCGAGTTTGGGGGAATTTCTCCACCACCGCCGCCGTGATTTCGGACACCTCGCCCACCAGTTTGCCGCCGTTGGTGTCACAAAGCGCCAAACAGGAAGCCCCGCCGCGGGCGGCGTGTTCGAGGGTGGCCAGGGCGTAGTCCCGGTTGTCGGTGTATCCGTCGTAAAAATGCTCCGCGTCATACACCACCTCGCGCCCGTGATCGACGAGGAACCGCACCGATTCCTCGATCATGCGCAGGTTTTCCTCGGGAGTGGTGCGGAGGACTTCGGTGACGTGCAACAACCAGCTTTTGCCGAAAATGGTCACCACCGGCGTTTCGGCCTCCAGCAAAAGCCGGAGTTGCGGATCCTCCTCCACCTTGACCCCCGCCCGCCGGGTGGAACCGAAGGCGGCGACCTTGGCGTGGCGGAATTTGAGTTTCGCCACCGCTTCGAAGTAGGCCATGTCGCGGGGATTGGAGCCGGGCCAGCCACCCTCAATGTAGTCGACGCCAAACTGATCCAGTTTTTCCGTGATGCGGACTTTGTCAGTCACCGAAAAGGAGATGCCCTCCCCCTGGGTGCCGTCGCGCAGAGTGGTGTCGTAAATGATGACGGTGGATGCTGGTTTCATGCCCTGAAAAAGAGGGAAAGAACATCAATCACCCGCAAAAGACAAAGGTTTTTATCGACCGGAAAGACCAGCTTTCAGCGTACGGAATGCGGTTGTAAGCGGGAGCGCCCGGCTTCAAGCCGGCGGAATGCGGTGTGCAAGCGGGAGCGCCGGGGCCTCGCTTCGCCGCCTGAAGGCTGGCGCTCCTGTCGGCGTTCTCCGGTGTGCATTGACCTTTTTCATGCGATCCCCAACCCTACACAAGCGGCGTCAGGATACTTTTCCCGTTTACAATATGATACATAAAACTCCTCTTTTCACCGCCCTGGCCTTGGCATGCCATGGGTTCATCTTTTCGGTTTGGGCATCGGCCCAGTCGATTCCTGTCGAAAACCCGCGGCAAGGGAATCCTGTTGGTGATCAACATGACATTGTCATCTACGGCGGCACCAGCGCCGGCGTTGTCGCGGCCGCGCAGGCCGCGGAGATGGGCAAATCGGTCGTGCTGGTCAACCACTACCGCCACCTCGGCGGCTTGACCAGCAGTGGTCTCGGCCAAACCGATTCCGGCCGCGAGGGCGTCATCGGCGGCCTTTCCCGCAACTTCTACCAACGGGTGCGCGAGTACTATCGCAACGAGGATGCCTGGGTTCACGAGGAGCGGACCGATTATCTCGGACGCGGGCGTCACCTCCGCGCGGGCGACGACGCCCAGTGGGGTTTCGAGCCGCACGTGGCCGAACGCATTTTCCACGAGATGCTCGACGAGGCGGGTATCCGCTATGATCCCGGTGAATTCCTCGTCCGCGACAATGGACGCGGCGTCCGCAAGGAGGGCAACCGCATCACCGCCATCATCACCGAATCCGGCCGTGTTTACCGCGGCAGGATGTTTATCGACGCCACCTACGAGGGCGACCTCCTGGCTGAAGCCGGTGTTTCCCACATCATCGGCCGCGAGAGCAATGAGGTTTATGGCGAAACCCTTAACGGTATCCAAACCGCTCGTTCCCACAATCACGTGTTCACCCACGAAGGCCGGCGCGGGCCGCCCCGCCCG
>PXDN01000126.1 GCA_003566375.1 Opitutia bacterium | reverse complement strand
CGGAGGCGCCCCCCTGCTTGGCCTGCGCGGCAACATTCTGAAGGCCCACGGCTCCAGCAACCGGGAATCGATCATGAATGCCATCCGCATCGGCGTGGAAATGGTCGAGCAGGACATGAACGTCCACATTGTGGAAGACTTGGCCAAGGCCAATCAACTGACTGCGGGCGCGGGCAGTCCCGAACCCCAAGCCTGAGCCCGGGTGCGGCCCCAGTCACCTTTGGTCCTGGTCCCGGCTTCAACCGGTCACGGGAGCCGTTCTTCGGCCACCTCCAGCAAATCGCACATGGTGCGAATGTCGTCCCGGTGGGTCAGGTTAAGTTCCCGTTTGCGGATGTTGAGCCGCTCCAGGGAATACCCTTCCAACCCGCGCTGCACCAGTTTCCGGTTCCAAGCGTGCGCCCGCGGGTCGGCGGGAAACCGGTCCCGCAACAATTCATCCAGCATTTCGTCATCCGTCCCGGCCTCGCGCACGGCCCCCAGAATCACATCGAAGGAAATCCCCAGGTGTTGGCAAAGCAGGTCGTCAAATCCGCGCCCGAGCGTGCGCGCGTAGTCGGCTGACAGCGTCCCGGCGAGATGGCGGCGGCATTTCTCAATCACCCGCGGCAGGTGCATCAGCCCGCTGGGATGCGGAATGTAAGGAGATGGCAAATACGGTTTTTCCGGCATGACGGTCGTTTCTTTCAATGAAATCCGATCTTCAAAATCCGTTGCCAACCGCCGTCCGTCAACCAAGCATGCAATCCATATCATGGGGTCGTTTTTAAAATATGCCAAATGGAGAGTCCGCCACTCGATGACGGGCTTGCCGCACTTGTTGCGCGACCATTCCAAGCGCGGGCGCAGATTGCTGCGGCGGCGCGTCGTTTTGGTGGCGGCGGCCCTGCTGGTGGCGGCGGGTGCGGGTTTGGCCGCGGCCAAATGGTGGGGAGTGCCCGCCTACCGGGAATGGAAACGCGACCGTCTCCTCGTCCAGGCGGCCGCCATGATGGCCGACGAGGATTACCGCGGCGCCCTTTTAACCGTTCATCAGGTTTTGCGCGGCGATTACAACAACGTGGCCGCCAACCGCAAAATGGCGGAAATCGGCGAAGCCATCGGCACCGGCGAGGCTTTGTTTTACCGACGGCGCCTCACCGAGCTGGAACCCGACAACGAAGCTTTTCACCGGGAGCGCGTTCGGCTGGCCCTGGAGTGGAGGCGAATCCGCGAAGCCGGGGAGGCGCTGGAGGAAACTCCGGAGCGTTTCCGCGAACATTCCGATTACCGCTGGGCGGTTTACGAACTGGCCGCCCTGCACGGCGAGCGTTCCCGCCAGGAGGCCGCCCTGGAAGAGATCCTTGACGCCGATCCCGGAGACGAACGGGCCCGGTTGTTGCGCGACGGCCTGCGCCTGACTCGGGGCGGGGCGGACGCGGATCAAATCCGCCGACGCCTGGCCGCCCTGCCGGAGGACGACCCCGACCGCGTGGGTATCCAACGGCAACTGATGGCCCGCGAACTGCAGCGGGGACGCCGCGACCTGGCCCTTGCCATGGCCATGGAGTTGTGGGAGGACCCCCTAGCCACCGTTGAAGACCGCTTTGACGTGATGGAACTCGCCCGCTCCCTCGGCGCCACCTCCGTGTTCGTAGTCTGGCGACGCGAGTTCGAAGCCGGTCCGGCCACCGCCTCTCCCGCCCTCGCCGCCCGATGGGGACGCCAGCTTCTCCGTATGGAAATGACCACGGAAGCGATCTCCTGGCTGGAGTCCCTGCCGGAAGAGTTTCAGGCGAGTCCCGACGTGCGGGAAGCCAAGGCTTCGGCCGCCATGCGGTCCGGTCACTGGAACCGGCTGGAACAGCTCACCGCCTCGGGCAACTGGGGCCGGGCCGGACACCGCCGGCACGCCTTGCGCGCGCGCGCCTTCGCCGAACTGGGGCGGCACGCGCAGGCCGCCGAAGAGTGGCGCCTGGCCACCGCCCTCGTCGATACCCAATCGGGGATTCTCCGGGATTTGGTCAACTTGGCCCAATCGTGGGATTGGCATGACAAAGCCGCCCCCCTGATCGACCGCGCCGTGCGCGAAACCCCCGGCGCGGATTGGCTCAACGGCACGGTCATCCGCCGGGCGCATGCCGAGGGCAACAGCCGCTCCCTGGCCACCCTGCTGGAAAGGCGCCGATCCGGAGACGGCCCGGAGGACTGGCTGTTGGCCAGTGATCACGCGCGGCTTTTGCTGCTGACCGGACAAGAGGAAGAGAAAGCTGTCGAAACAGCCCGGCGCGCCAGCGAAGCCCACCCCGGTCACCCGCTGACCGCCGCCACCCTCGGGTTGGCGCTTTACCAACGGTTTCAGACCGCCGAAGCCGCCGCATTGTTTGACGAATTCACTCCCGAGGAACTGGAGGAGCATGCCGGTGCCGCCGTTTACGCGGCTTTGTTTTACGCGGAAACCGGTCAACCCGGAAAAGCCCGCGCCTTATTGAAAATCGCGGGACCGGGGTTGATTCTCCTGCCCGAGGAACAAGCACTCCGCCGAATCGCCGAAGAACACATCCTGCGCGCCGAACGGCTGGGCAGCCTCACCCCCTGATTTGGGGCAAGGATTGGCTTTTCGTTCAAATCCAGTCCTTTCCGCTCATCGCTCCAGTTGTTCGATGGAGACCAGTTTGCCATCCACAAAGTCGAGTTGCATGCGGTCGTAGATGGTTTCACGGGTGGTGTCGTAATGGATCATCGCCCCCGGACGACCGTGGTGCCAGCGATCATGAAAGTCGTGGGATTCCAAGGTGAAATAGCGGCCCTCGTAATACCAAATCTCCCGCTGGTCATCGGCCGCCTGGCGGATGACTTTGCGGTTCGGTTCGCCAAGGGCCAAGCGCACCATGTCGGGCTCAAAACCAACCCGCACCTGCCCGTTGCGAACCAACTCTTGCACATCGGGCGGGAAAGAGGCGAACAAGTCCGGTTCGCGGTCTATGCGGCTTTCGGTCGTGGAGGCGCAGCCGGCGGTTACCAGCAAACCAATCATCAGAGCGGAACGAAAAAGGCGTTTCATGGAACAACGGTAGCACACTCCACCCGCCTTCGCCCAGCCTTCTCCGTCCTCCGCCAACCGTATTCTGCCTCACCGGGAGATCGGTGCTCCATGCCCTTGCCGCTGTGAACCGCCCGCAGGCGCGCCATGAATGTTCTGAAAATGTATTGCCAATTGCTTGGCTCCAGAGCAGGTTCACTTCGATGAAACCCGCTTCCACCCGTGACCGCGCCGCCGAGAATGACGGCAAGGCGTTTTTGCGCCCGGCCGAGCGTGTGCGGGAATACATCCTCACCCACTATGACCGCCCCGGTGCCAAGGACGGGGCTCGCTTGCCTTCGGTCCGCCGGCTGGCCACGGAGCTGAATGTCAGCACCGCCACGGTGCAGGGGATTTTTCAAAAACTCGCCGCCGAGGGCCGCATCCGCTCCCAAGTTGGCAACGGGAGTTTCTTCGTCACCGGCAAACCGGACAACGCGGTCCTGAAAATCGGGGTCAATATTCCGGTTCCGGAGGGTGGCCCTCCTTCGTTTTGGACCTACCAAATCTACGGCGGGCTGCTGCACGGCGCCTTTCAAGCCGGTCGGATGGTGGCTCTGAAACCGCTCCCGCCGGGGGCCTTGGAAAAACAAGAAGAGGCTGACCTTTTTTTGCGGGACAGCCGCCAGATGGATGGCTTCGTGCTGTTTCACACCACTTTTCACCGCCGCCTGCGCCGCCTCTGCGAGGAGTCCAGCCGCCCGTATGTCTATTTGAACCCGCCTTCGGAATCCGAAACGGCCAATTTCGTCTCCCCTGATTATTATCAAGGCAGCCGCCGTCTTGGTGAAATTTTCAGCACAACCGGACGCCGCCGGGTCGCCCTGCTGATGTGGCCCTCCTGCGAGGCCTCGGTCTCGGTGCGGCTGCGCTGCGCCGGCATGGCGGCGGGGTTGGCCGGCGCCCTCGCCGACGGCGGAGGCTTGTCGATCCACACGGCCGACGACAACGGCGAGGAGGCGGGCCACCGTCTGATGGCCGACGTCCTGCGCAAGCTGAAAAAGGCTCCCGACGCCGTTTATTGCGCGGGAGACCTTCTCGCCCACGGTGCGGTGCGGGCGCTGGAGGCGGCCGGGTTGTCTATTCCCGGCGATGTGGCGGTGGTGGGCGGCAACGGTCTGGCGCGGGACCACAACCCGCGGCACCGTTTGACTGGCATGCGCCAACCGCATGAACAGGCCGGTGAAGAATTGCTTAACCTGCTCACCGCCCGGATCGAAAACGGCGGCGCATCCCTGCCGGGCCGGTTTTTGCCGGTCGGCTTCCACCCCGGAAGCACCACCGGAGAAGCCGAAAACCAGCTGTTGCGGGAAGCCGGGAACTCCTTATCAACCTAAAATCAACTTTAAGGACCGCTCACCGGTCTTCAATCCCGGCCAGCCAGCGTTTCAGCTCTTCGGCGTCCCGCAGGAACGCCCCGGGGTCATCATCGCGCACAAATTCGATCATGCAGGCGTGCGGACGGCCGGTGGAGCGGACCATCTCCAGGTATTGCCGCCAATCCTCCCGTCCTTCGGCCAATGGACGACGCTCCCGCGTGCCGTTTGGAAAGGTCCAGTGAAACACATGGACATTAACAAGGCGGGGAAGCACCCCGGCCAGCGCGACCAAGTTGGCCTCCACCGGTTCAGCCGCGCGCGGTTGCCAGAGTGACAACACCCGGGGGTGGTTAATCTCGTCAAACAAGGTTGCGGCTGATTCGGTGGTGTCGGTCAGGGTGTTGGCATGGTATTCAAACGCGATGGACAGCCCCGCCTTCTCCGCCACATCCCCGATGCGGCGCCCCTCCTCCACCAAGCGGGCCCGCTCGGCGGGATCGGTTTCGGCGGAGCCCTTGGTTCCGGCCCACACCCGGATGGAGGGAGCTTCGAGGGCCGCGGCCGCCTCCACCACCCGCTCAAACGGCGGCTGTTCGGACTCCGGTTTGCCCAGCCGGTAATACGATCCGTAGGCCGCCACCTCCAACCCGGCCGCGCGGGTGCGGCGGCCAACCTCCCGGGCGTTGGCCGGATCATCCGGCGGACAATGCACGTCCCCGCCCCACTCGACACAGCGGAGACCGGCCTTTTCCACCAGGCCGATGATCTCATCGGGAGAGAGTTTGCGGAAGGTGATGGACACCAACCCTGACGTCAGTTGCGAAGTGCTCATGGTTTGGAAAGGTTGGACTTCACCAAAAAGGCGGATGTTTGGCGAATGAAAACGCCCGGCTTGGAAAGCCCGTTCAGGGAAACCGGAAAAACCCGGTGCGGGTGAATCATGGGGTCTGGCAGCTGCATTGCGGTGCCAACTGTAGCGGCAAGACCTTTGGTCTGCCGTCCCGAAAACGCCACGCGTTTCCGGATCCAACACCCAACACCGCCGCTGCCAACGGTCGACCAGCTTCATACCGGACTGCCGACCGAGCATGTCACGCCGTCAGGCGGAAGGTCTGGCAGCTACTTTGCAAGCCGCCCCCGGATCAGGCCGGGGTTGTTTCGGCGTCGGCGGGAAGCGGAAGACCGAAGACCTGATGGCCGAGTTCGTAAAGGTTGGCAAACACCGTGTCCGCGCCCGCTTCCTCCAGTTCGGCGCGACCGTGGGTGCCGGTGGTCACGGTGTGGCAGGGAAATCCGGCGTTGCGGGCGGCTTCAATGTCCCAGGGGGAATCCCCGATCAAGCAGGTCTCCTCCGGCACCGCGCCCAGGGTTTCTAGAACATGGCGGGTGAAAGCGATCTCCGGTTTTTTGTGGGGCGTGTCGGTGGAACCGAAAACCCCGTCGAGCACCTCCGTCAGCCCGAGATGGTCGCAAATGCGGCGGGAGCCGGGGCCTTGCTTGTTGGTGAAGACCGCCAGGCGGCGGCCTTGGCCGCGGAGTTCCCGCGCCAGCCACAAGGCGCCGGGCAGCACCACCAGATCGTCGAGAAAAATCACCGCGAAGTGTTCCCGAAACAGGCGCACGGCCTCCGCGTGCCGTTCCTCTCCCACGAAATTTCGCATGGTCACCTCCATCGACCCGCCCACCGTGCGGCGCACCCGTTCGAAAGGGGGGACTTCGATCCCCAGCGTCGAAAGCGCGTGCGTGTAGCAGCGGTAAATCACGTTGAAATGATCGATCATCGTGCCGTCCAAATCGAGCAACACCAGCCGGGAGTCGGATATCATCCCCGCAGACAAAACCGGAAGGACGGAAGCCACAAAACAAAAAACCCCGCTGCCCGAACTTGCCGCCGGGCCGTTTGCTCCGCATGGTCCGCACCATGAACTGTGATCTGATTCTGGCTTTGGATGTGG
>PXDN01000372.1 GCA_003566375.1 Opitutia bacterium | reverse complement strand
GGTGCCGGTCATCGCCTCCGGGGGTGCCGGGGAAATGGAGCATTTCCGCGATGTGCTGGACGAGGGCCGGGCGTCGGCGGTGCTGGCTGCCTCGCTGTTTCATTTCGGGGTTTACAAAATCGCGGATGTCAAAGCCTACCTCGCGGAAGCCGGCTTGCCGGTCCGGGTGGGGTGAGTTTTCCCACCGGTCGGATTCTTTGCCTTTGACCCATCCGCTTCCCCATGCCACAACCCAGTATATGAGCGGAAAAACCCTGTTCAGCAAAATCATCGACCGGGAGATTCCCGCCCGCATCGAACATGAGGATGATCACTGCGTCGTCATCCATGACATCAACCCCCAGGCTCCCGTTCACGTGCTGGTGATTCCCAAAAAACCGATTGCCCGCGTCGGGGAGGCCGCGGAGGCCGACCAAGCCGTTCTGGGACACCTGTTGCTGACCGCCGCCAAGGTGGCGGAAAAGCTGAAGATTGCGGACGGATTCCGCGTGGTCATCAACAATGGCCGTGACGCCGGAGAAACCGTTCCCCACTTGCATGTGCACGTGCTCGGCGGCCGGTCCCTGGCGTGGCCCCCCGGCTGATGCCGGAATTCACCCATTCCTTTCCCGATTTTTTCCCCGCGCCGACCGCCGCTTTCCTTCGGCACAACGCCCGTTTGCTTGACTATGGTGAAAAGGGAACTCAGTCGCCGCGTTCGCGCAGAAAACGAACCGTTTCACCGGTTTGATCGGTGAACACGCCGTCGGCGCCCGCTTCAAAAAGGAAGCGTTCCAACAGCTCCCCGTAGCTGGAGACGTAGCCCGGCAACCGGTCGGACCGCATGGTGTAGGGATGCACGATCAGCCCGCGCGCGTGAGCTTCGCGAATGAGAAAATTGTCGTTCACCGGCCGCCCCCGGTTGTCGATAATCAGGGTCATGGAGGGGCCGATGCCGTCGGCGAATTGGGCGATTTCGTCGAGCCCTTCGGCGGTGACCATGCGGCTGTGCCTGGCACCGCCGCCGATCAGTTGAACCAGGCGGAGTTCCGTGCCCAGCTCCCGCAGCCGGCGCAGGCTTTCGGGTTCAAACGATTGGATAATAATCGGGTCTTCTTTCGATGCGTACCCGAACTCCGCCAGCGTTTCGAGCAGGATCTTTTCGAAATTTTGTCCCTCGCGGGCGTGCCAATTGGAGTGTTTGGTTTCCGGATACACGCCCACCCGGCGCCCGGTGGTGTGATTGAGCCCCGCGGCCAATTCAAGGACTTCGGCCAAGGTGGGAATGCGGAAATGAAGGTGGCGGTGCCGGTTGGGCCAACGTTCGGGGAAAACCAGGTTGTCATTGGCCGGGTTGACCCGTTCCCGCACCCGCAGTTGTTTGATTTCCTCCAAGGTGAAGTCGATGGCGTAAAACCGTCCGTCGGGTCTGGCCCGGTCGGGAAAAACCGCGGCCACGTCGGTGGTGGCTTCCAGGGTTTGATCGTGCAGGGCGATTGGCACGCCATCCTTGGTCAGCATCAAATCCGGTTCGATGTAATCGGCCCCCTCCGCGTAAGCGAACGCGTAGGCTTCGAGGGTGTGTTCCGGCAAATGGCCGGACGCTCCGCGGTGGGCGATGACGGTCTTGGCATCGGCGGCCGGGGTCCACGCGGCCCAAGCCGGGCAGAGGAGGATCAGGAGAGGAAGAATGGGTAAACGGGTCGTTTTCATAATGGATGGAGAGTGGCGTTGTCTTCATCGTTTGAAAATTCATCCGCCGAGTCAAACGGATGGTGTTTGGCCCGGGGAGGAACTTCGGCGGATCCAAGGCAACCTTTGGGATTGGCAACGGGGACGAACGGCCCTTCAGTGAATTGAGCGAAACCGACATTGCTTATGGGAAAAACGATTATCATCACGTTCATGGGAACCGACCGGCCCGGGTTGGTTTCCGAGTTGGCGGCCTGTGTCGCCGATCACGGCGGCAACTGGGTTGAAAGCCGTTTGGTTCACCTCGGCGGTCAGTTCGCCGGCGTTTTGCGGGTGGAGTTGCCGTCGGCGGATTCGGAAAACCTGATCGGTGCCTTGCGCGGGCTGGAAGCCGGCGGATTGACCAGCATCTCCCGCGTGGAGGAGGAGACCGCTCACGGCGATGCCGTCACCCGCATGGTGCGGATGGAAATTTTGGGATCGGACCGCCCCGGCATTTTGAAGGCCATCTCCCTCACCTTGGCCGGACACAAAGTGAATATCGAGGAACTCTCCACCGAGCGCCGGGCGGCGCCGATGTCCGGCGGAATGTTGTTCCAAGCCCGCGCCCTGGTGTTGCTTCCTCCCGGTGTCTCTCTCAAAACCTTGCGCGCGGATCTCGAAAAAATCGCCGGCGACCTGATGGTGGATTTGCTGCTGGGGGAAGCCACCTCCTGAAGAGCCGTTTTTCGAAGAAACGAACGATCTCAATTCCCGTCTGATTCGGATTTTCCGCCGGATTTCCCTTTCAAGCGGTAACGCACGTAATCGCGGGAAACGCCGAGCAGGCGCGCGGCGGCGGAGACGTTGCCGTCGGCTTGGCGCAGGGCGAGCCGCAGGATGCGGTCGATTTCGTCTTCCAGGGAGAACCCGGAATCCGGAAATCGGAAACCGTCCGTCAGGAGCGCGGGGTTTTCGGTTTGGCCATCACCCGGCAGAGAGACCAAATCAATGCCGCCATCCTCGAAAACCACCGCCCGTTCGAGCACGTGCAACAATTCCCGCACGTTGCCGGGCCAGGAGTAGGCGGTCAGTTTGCGGCGGCCTTCCGCGGTGAGTGCCATGCCCTCCCGCCGGTGGCGCGCGGCGATTTTTTCCAGCATGGCGACGGCCATTTTCTCCAAATCGGCAACCCGTTCCCGCAGGGGCGGGAGCCGCAGCCGGTAGAGGTCAAGCCGGTGGTAAAGATCCTCGCGGAAACGCCCGGAGGCGGCGAGTTCCCGCAAGTCGCAATTGGCCGCCGCGATCAACCGCGCGTCCACCGCGATGGTTTTGTTGCCCCCCAGCCTTCGAATCAACCGGTCTTCCACCGCGGTCAGGACTTTGGCTTGCAGCGGCAGGGAGAGGCTGGCGATTTCGTCCAGAAAAAGGGTCCCTCCGGAGGCGGCTTCGAACAGACCGATGCGTTCCTTGCGCGCGTCGGTGAACGCCCCGCGTTCATGGCCGAAAAGTTCGGCCTCGGCCAGCGACTCGGGCAGGGCGGAGCAGTTGACCTCGATCAACGGCCCTCCCGCGCGCGGCCCCCGGTAGTGAATCCAGCGGGCGAGGGTGGTTTTGCCGGTGCCGGTCTCCCCCTCCAGCAGAATCGGCGGCGGCGTGCCCTCCATGCGCCGGTCGGCGGCGAGGATCTTTTCCAAAACGGCTTTGAGGTCGCCGAGGGATTTGCCGAAAAAGAAGGCGTCTGCGGCCGGTTCCTCGCGCTGGCGCCGGTGCTCCTCGCGCCGCTCCGCGTCCCGCAGGTGGCGGGCGCGGTTGAAGACGAGCGGGATTTGGCCGCAATCAAACGGTTTGACAAGGTAATCGACCGCGCCCAGGCGCATCGCATTCACCGCGCCGTCGATATGTCCGTCGGCGGTCATCACGATGGTCAGGCAGGTCGTGGGAAGCGTGTTTTTTTCCAAAAGGTCCAAGCCGCTCCCGTCGGGAAGATTGACATCGAGAAGGGCGAAATCGAAAGAAAACTCCTCCGCCAGGCGGCGCGCCTCACTCACCTTTCCGGCGGCGGAAACATGCCCCCCTTGCTTTTCCAAAAAGGCGGTCAGTCTTTTGCGCAACAAAACCTCGTCTTCCAGCACTAGAATTTCAGAACCGCTCCAGTTGGGCATGGCGAAGAGTCTTTTCGAGCCGCCGCCCATCCGTCAACGCATTCCCTCCACCCGGACTTCGGGCCCGAAAGCGACTGGGGCGGGTGAAGCCTGTTGCAGGTGGACCCGGCGCAGCGGGCGGAGGCAACTCCAAGTGACCGGGGTTGGCATGGTTTGGATGGGATTTTTTTGGGAGGCACGGGCGACAAGGCTTTTGACAGGTGACGGTTTTCCTTCTACAAATTTGGCAATTCACTGATTCCCTAACCATCCATCCTCATTCCACATGTCCTTGAACAACCCTGTTTCCCGCCCCTTTGAACGCGGTCCGGTCAGCCGCCGGGATTTTCTCAAAACCACCGCCGCCCTGTCGGCCACGGCGCTCGCCTCCGGGCTGGGCACGCGGGCTTACGCGGACCTTCCCGACGAAGTGCGGGTCGGGGTCGTCGGTTGCGGGGGGCGGGGCACGGGCGCCGCCGTCAACGCCGTATCCGCCGCTCCGCACGTGAAAATCATGGCGCTCGGCGATCTCTTTGCCGACCGGCTGGAGCGGAGCCGGAATCAGTTGACCGAGCGGTTGGGAGACGCCGCCGATTTGCCGCTGGAGCGGTGTTTCACCGGATTTGACGCTTACAAACGGGTGTTGGAGACGGATTGCGACATTGTCATTCTCGCCACGCCGCCCGGTTTTCGTCCCGCCCACATCCACGCCGCCGCCGAGGCCGGCAAGCACATCTTCGCCGAAAAGCCGGTCGCGGTCGATCCCGCCGGTTTCCGCTCGGTCATGGCTTCGGCGGATTTGATCGACAAAAAAGGGCTCTCCTTCGTTTCCGGAACCCAGTTCCGGCATGAGTTGATTTACCAAGAAACCGTCAAACGGATTCACGACGGGGCGATTGGCGAGGTCGTGGCGGCCGATTGCCATTATCTAACCGGCGCCCTCTGGATGCATCCGCGGCAGGACAATTGGACGGACATGGAATGGCAGGTCCGCAACTGGCTATATTTCACCTGGCTTTCGGGCGATCACATCGTGGAGCAACATGTTCACAACATCGACGTGGTGGCCTGGGTGCTTGGCACGGAACCCGAAACCGCACTTGGCATGGGCGGGCGGCAAGTGCGGACCGATCCGGCTTACGGGCACATTTACGATCATTTCACCGTGGAGTTTGAGCATCCGGGCAACCGCCGGGTGATGAGCTTGTGCCGGCAAATGGACGGGTGCGCGCGCAAAATCGGCGAACGGATCATCGGCACCAAGGGAACAGCCAACCCGCGCGGCGTGATCGAAGGGGAAAACCCGTGGCGGTTCACGGGGGAAAACCGTCCCGGCTTGGTGGAGGAGCACGCGGTGTTGATTAAAGCGTTGCGTTCCGGCAACCGTGTCAATGAATGCCGCCAGATCGCCAAATCCTCCATGGCCGCCATGCTGGGCCGCTTCGCGGCCTACAACGGGCAGGTGGTCACTTGGGAGGAGGTCGTGAATTCTCCCATGGATTTACAGCCGGCCAAACTGGAGTTCGGCGATTTGGAGGTTCCTCCCGTGGCCATGCCCGGTCGCGTGTAAACGCCCCGCCGCCGGCCTGGGGGTGATCGGGTTCATGCGACGGGTTCAATCTTCATGGCCCAATTTTACTTGAATGGGGCCACATCCTCAAGAACCCTTCATTTTCTCTGCGGAGCGCTCATTGACTCACCCGGTTTGTTGCGTCACTGATCCGGCATGGTGTCACGCTGCTCCTCGGGAATCAAATCCGCTACTCCATTTACATCCATCTCCTTCGGGTCTTGCTTGATCTCAAAGTAGGGGCTCTTCCCCCGAAGATACGTTACTGAAACGTTCAACGCTCAACGTTCAACTTTCAGAGTGCTTACTGGGCGTGTCAGCAAGCTGGGAAGCTCGTTCTACTTTGTGGGATTGAGGCATTCATAACACGGCCCCAAAAAGAAGGAACGATTTGAAGTTCTCTTTGAACGTTGAGCGTTGGACGTTGAGAGTTGAGCGTTTTGGTGTCCAACTTTCAACGTTCAACGTTCAGAGTGCTTGCGGCGGACCGGAGGTCTTGCCGCTACGGGGAGGGAAAAACGTCCAACGTTGGACGCTTCACTTGGAAGGGGGAAACTGGATGGAAAAGGCGGAGCCTTTGCCGGGTTCGCTGGTGATGGAGAGCGTGCCGCAGGATTGTCCGGCGAGGTTTCTCACTAACACCAACCCGAGACCGAGTCCCTGTTGTTCGAATTTTTTGCGGTCAAACTGCCGGAAGGCGCCGATTTGCTCGATCTGTTGCGGGGTCATGCCGCGGCCTTCGTCGGAAACGGTCAGCAACCCGTTGCCATCCAGTCGGACCTTTATGGGGGAGCCGGAACGGGAAAAAACGCAGGCGTTGTCCGCCAATTCTTCGACGATGCCGCAAAGGTTCTGGTAAAAAACCGGGAGGGTGGTTTCGGCGAGGTCGATATCGAGATCGCCGGTGCGTCCGTGCCGTTGCAAGGCGGATTCGGCGGCCGTGACAATGGCTTCCCGCACGGAGGCCGCGT
>PXDN01000401.1 GCA_003566375.1 Opitutia bacterium | reverse complement strand
TGGCTGGACCGGGCGGTGGAAACGGCGGAGGCGGTGCTGGAGCATTTCGGTGACCAGGAGGCCGCCGGTTTTTACTTTACCCCCCACGATCACGAGAAATTGATCGCGCGGCGCAAGGAATGGATGGATGGCGCCACTCCGGCCGGGAACTCCTCCCTGCTGCATGTGTTTTCCAGTCTGCACGCCCTCACCGGCGACAACCGCTGGCTCCACGAATTCAACCGGCTGGCGCGGGTTTACAACGGTTTTGCGGCGGATGTGGGCCACGGAACCGGGCACGCCCTCACCGCGCTCGCCATTCACCGGCACGGAGTCGGCGTGCTGACCCTGGGTCCGGAGGCCGATTGGGCGGGCGCGGTCGGTTTCGTTCGCTCCCGGCCTTGGCAACGCGTTTACCTGCTGACTTCGGACGAGTTCACCGATCCCACAACGATCCAATTTTGCGTCGGCCAACAGTGCCATCTCAATCCGGATTGGGATCAGATTGCCCGTCCCCTGAATGGCGTGATCTGAAAATCCGTTTGCCGGTCAAAAAAAGCGGTCCAACCCGATAGGGAAGGACCGCTGAAATGGAACGCGCTTGGCCGAAAGGTTATTCGTCGGGCCGGATCATGTAGGGGGGAGGATCATTGGGAATATCTTCACTGGCGACATAAACCCCGCCAGAGAGAAGAATGGTGTTGGCCCGTCCGTTGTGGCGGTAGTTTAACTCTTGAAAACGAGTCGGATTTCTCGTCGGGGTGTGCCGCAGGTGCCAGTTGGCGATTGAGTCGGCGAAAATAATCGTATTAGGTTCAACCGCCGACATCGCGTTGCCTGTCGGCATGTAGGGAACTTGCGCGGACGGTGTGCTGGTGAAGTTCGACCCCGTTGCGGCAGTGTTGATCGCGTAACTAATGTAATGCGGCCCGTGCGGATGATCCGCTTCGTGGGAGGGACAGGATGCCACGGTGTCGTCCGTGTGGGGGCTCGGCTCGCGGTCGAGGAAGGTCGAGACGAAATTATAATCCATGTAGAGACCGAGGAAATGATGCCAGTGCCGGTCGGTGGCAGCGTGATAGCCCAGCGGCAGGCGCTCCTCGTGGTCGTTCACAAACATCATCAAAGCGCCGTGCCATTGGCGGAGATTGCTTTGGCAGACGGCGTTGCGGGCGCGGTCGCGCACGGCGCCAACCGTGGGAATGAGAATCGCCGCCAGAATGCCGATGATCGCAATCACCGTCAGCAATTCGATTAACGTAAAACCCGAAGCCGGGCGGTTGGGAAGTTTTTGCTTCATGGTGAAAGTAAGATGTAACCAAAAAGGGAAAAAAGCGAATGGAATTTATCCGCGCCGGTTGTTCTTTGTTGTGCGGAAAGCGGTTCCGGCGGGTATCAGGTGAAGTATCCCCTCTGTTTTTCCGAGATCGGAAGGCCTGCCCGCTCCATCGCGGTGAGCAGGTCTTCCCACACCATTCGTTTCGCGGACATCGAGCCGTTTCGCAGGATGTAGGAGGGATGGTAAGTGATCCGGCAGGGAACCCCAACCGCCTCGTGCCAGGCGCCGCGGACCTGCTTCATGACCGGTTTCCCCTCCAAACCGAGCAAGCCGGTGGCGGCGGTGAGGCCGAGCGCCACCACCACTTTCGGTTGCACGATGCGAATTTGCTCCAACAGATACGGCAGGCAAAAGGCGATTTCTTTTTCGTTGGGGGGACGGTTGCCGGTCGGGCTCGGCATTTCCGGCCGCCAGTTCATGATGTTGCCGATGTAAACCTCTTCCCGCTCCATCCCCATTCCCTTAATCATGCGGGTCAACAATTGCCCGGCCGGGCCGACGAATGGTTCGCCCTGGATCTCCTCGTCCGCTCCCGGCGCTTCCCCCACGAAAAAAATGTCGGCGTCGAGACTGCCGACGCCAAAAACCACTTGGCAGCCGTCCCGCAAATGAGCGTTGCAAATTTCCGAAGTCAGCACCAATTCCCGCAGCGCCTCCCAGCGGGTCCGCTTGTCTCCATCGGGCAGGGTAAACGGAACCGGCTGAGGGACCGTGGCAACCCGGAAAGCGGGCCGGTCGCCACCGGGGTTTCCGGAGGAAACGGGACCCGAACTGAACGCCAAATCAGGAAGTTTGCCGGGAGCGGTGTCCGGATGCGGACGTGAGGCCGCCGGACCGGAGTCCCGGGGAATGGATGAGCCCCCTGGCTTTAGCGGCGCGGAAGCCGCTCCATCGCCGCCGCTGCCGCCGATGGAAAAGGACCCCGCCCGGCGGCGAAGCGACGCCAGGCTTTCCTCCGAAACCGACACCGCCTCCACGCCCGTGCTCTTCAGGCGTTTCAACTCCTCGACCAGTTGCAACAGGGCCCTTTTCACGTCTCCGTCCGGGAGGGTGGGAACGCGGCGAGGCGCTCCACGTATTTGCCCAACAAATCAAATTCCAGATTCACCCGGCCGCCGGGGCGCGTTTCGCCAAGATTGGTCACTTCCAGGGTGTGGGGAATCAGCCACACCGTGAACGCATCCCGACCGACCTCGGCCACCGTCAGGGATACCCCGTCAATGGCGATGCTTCCCTTGTGAATAAGATAACGCTGAAACGCCGGTGGCGGTTTGATCCGCAACCGCGTGTCGGCTCCGTGCTTTTCCCGCTCCAGCACCTCCCCAACCCCGTCGATGTGACCGGTCACGAAATGGCCGCCGATTTTGCCGTTGAACCGCAGGCTGGTCTCCAGATTCACCCCGTCGCCCGCCTGGAGTTGCTGAAACGAGGTCAACCGCACCGTCTCCTCCAACAAATCGAAGGCCGCGCCGCGTTCATCGATCTCAACCGCCGTCAGGCAGCAACCATTGACCGCGACGCTGTCGCCGATGGCCAAATCTTCCCGCGCCAGTTGGCAACCCACGCGCAATTTCCAAGCCTTGGGCCCCGGAGCGAATTCCAGAATGGACCCTTTTTCCTGAACGATGCCGGTAAACATAATGGATCAACGTTTCAATCTCACCCCCATCCGTGAAAAGAGGCAAACGATCTTTACTTCCCTCCCTGATTCGCGGCGGCCGCCTCCGCGGCCACCATCTCCCGCAACCGCGCGGGCGCCTCGGCCAATGGAATTTTGGCCACCTCCTTTTCGCGGCGCGCTTTCAGTTCCACGATTCCTTCCTTCAACCCCCGGCCGCCCACCGTCACGCGCAACGGTAGGCCGATCAGATCCGCGTCCTTGAATTTCACGCCGGGCCGCTCCTCCCGGTCGTCCACCAACACCTCGGCCCCGGCTTCCTCCGCCGCACGCGCCAGCGTCAACCCTTCTTCGCGAACCACGGGATCCAACGGATCGAGCAGGACGATCTCCACGTGGTAGGGCGCGACATTCCAAGGCCACACGATTCCGTCACCGTCATGGCATTGCTCGATCACCGCCTGAAAGGTGCGGCTGACCCCGATCCCGTAACATCCCATGACCGCCGGGCGGACCTGGCTGTTTTCATCGGTGAACGTCGCTTCCAAACATTCGCTGTATTTGGTGCCGAGTTTGAAAATGTGGCCGACCTCAATGGCCCGCCCGATTTCCAGGGGTTGCCCGGAGAGCGGACACGGTTCGCCCGCCCGCACGCGGCGGAAATCGCCAAAACGGGTGATGGCCAAATCGCGTTTCACGTTCACGTTGCGCAGGTGAAACCCGTCCCGGTTGGCGCCGGTTACGCCGTTGCCGATCAGCCGGATCGTCTCATCGGCGAAAATGCCCGCCAGTTTGTCCGGTTGGGCCGGCGTCCCTTTGACCGCCCCAAGACTGCCCGGCAACGCCCCCATCGCCTCCCGCACCTCCTCCGGAGTGGCGGGACGAAGCAGGGAGTAACCGAGTTGGCCGAGCTTGGCCTCCTCCAACTCATCCTCCCCCCGCAGGATCACCGCAAAGAGTTTTCCGTCGCCGACGTATAGCAACGTTTTGAACTGTTGGGCGGCGGGAACGTTGTAAGGCGCCTTCGCCAGCCCGGCGATAGTGGTGACGCCGGGGGTGGCAAACTCCTCCACCCCGCCAACCGGTTCCGGATCGCTGAAATCTTCGGGCATCAGTTTGGACCGGGCTTTTTCACGGTTGGCCGCGTAGCCGCTGGCGGTGCAAAACACGATGTCGTCGTCCCCGATCTCCGCCGGCACCATGAACTCGTGGGAAAAGCTTCCGCCCATCACCCCGGTGTCGGCCTCAACCATGACGAACCGCACGCCGCAGCGGCGGAAGAACGCCTCGTAGGCCGCCCGCATCTTGTGGTAGGTTTCGGTGGCCCCATCGTCGGTGGCGTCGAAACTGTAGCCATCCTTCATGATGAACTCGCGGGCCCGCATGAGACCGAAGCGGGGACGAATCTCGTTTCGGAATTTGGTCTGGATCTGGTAGAAATTGCGCGGCAGGTCGCGGTAGCTGGAAATCTCGTTGGCGGCCAGGGACGTGATGATCTCCTCGTGGGTCGGCCCCAGCACCATTTGCGGCTCGCCCGGCTTGGCCGGGGCCTCTCCGGCGCCGGCCCCGCCGACACTGAACATCACCTCGCGGGCGGCCTCCCAGCGGGGCCCCCGCTGCCAGTATTCGGCGGGATGCAACGCCGGCAGGAACAATTCCAGCGCCCCCGCCCGGTCCATCTCCTCCCGGCAGATTTGCTCGATCTTTTTCAACACGCGGTATCCAAACGGCATATACGCGTAGATGCCGGCGCCGATTTTGCGGATCAGCCCGGCGCGCAGCAGTAGGCGGTGCGACGCGATTTCCGCGTCGGCCGGACTCTCCTTGAGAGTGGGAATGAAGGTCTGGGACCAGAATTGCATGGAAACAAAGTTTGTCCGGGCGGCGGTGGAAACCGAAGGGAATTCGCGGCGCGGTCCGGGAGATTGAAAACCACGGGGATAAAGCAGAACCCCGCTACCGCCAAGCGAATTTGCGGAAAACCAGCCGCAACACGTAGGCCAGCAGCCCGGCCGGACCAAAGAACCAGCAGAGCAACAACTCGATGGGAGCCCGGATTTGGCGTTTGCAGGCATCCTGAAAGATCACCATGCCCAGAAACAAATCGATCACCAGATAATGGGACCACACCACCAAAAACACCATTGGATGGTCGATGAACTTGCGCATGGCCCGCAGCTCGATCCCGGCCATCGGCGGCACCCCGGTGACCGTGACCAGCATGTAAACGGCATACAGGTAAACCACTGCCAGCACGGCGGGAATGAAAAACGGATTGGCCAGCCGCCGCACCACCGGATTGCCCGGAAACAGCAGCATGGCCAGCCAAAACGGCACCACCGTCAGGTTCAAATAAAGAAAAGCCTGATTCAACCGGGCATTGCCGAAAAGTTCCACCATCCAGACGGGCATGATGATGGGCTAACCCACCCACCCGTTCCGGCAACCCCAAAAATTCGGAAAACCAACCAAACAGGCTCCCTAAACCCATTTTCCCTTCCTTCCCCAAAGCGACAATAATTTTAGCAGCTGCAAAAATTATTGTCGCTTTGGGGAAGGGGTATCTGGTGAGTTCCTGGTCCATTTTGACGGGTCCCGGCCGACGTCCCGCGGTTTGCCCGCCATGCAATTACCCGGCCGTTTTCTGGTGGCCATTCGTGCCGACCCCGGTGAAGGAAGCACGGCAAAGGGAAAGTAAAACACGAAGAAGGAAGGCGCACGGTCCCATGAAACCCGTTTCCGCAGTTTCTTTGACTCGTCCACAACTCCTTTTTTGCAATGGCCTTGACCCTTCCCGGCGTTCCCGCCTTTCTAAATCCGACTTTTCTCCCATGTCTCATCCCTTCTTCGATCATCCAATCCTCAATTCTCCCTATGACTATCCGCGTCGGCATTGGGAGTTGGATGAGACTGGGCAGCCTACGCAGTTGATCATTGAGCGGCGCCGGCGTGCGGAATTCATTACCCCGATTCCAAGGCCGAAGAAGCGAAAAAGCTCCGCCAAACAAGACGAGATAGTCTTCGAGGAGGGTAAAGGGTTGTCGTCCCGGGAACAGCAGTACGATCCGACCTCCATTATCAATGAGCTGCGCCAGCACGTGGATCAGTGGCGGGAACTGCAACCAAGCCATTGGCAGGTCACCCCGGAAACAGCCCGACTGCTGACTCACTGGCGCGGCCACAAGTTCATGGGCGTTCGCCCGTTTTTCTGTCAGGTGGAAGCAGCGGAGACGGCCATCTGGCTCACCGAGGTCGCCCCGCAGTCGAAGATCGGCAAGCGCTTCCTGGAACACCTGGCAAACGCCAATAACGACGCCAATCCCGAGTTAATGCGCCTCGCCTTGAAGTTGGCCACAGGGTCGGGCAAGACCACGGTCATGGCGATGCTGATCGCCTGGCAAACGATCAACGCCGTCCGGCGGCCCAACAGCAAAAACTTCACCCGTGGTTTTCTCGTCGTGGCGCCCGGTCT
>PXDN01000386.1 GCA_003566375.1 Opitutia bacterium | reverse complement strand
TGAAAACCACCACAAAAACTGGTTTGACGCGATTCGCGGCGAGGCCGAACCGAACTCCGGCATTGAGCTGGCCATCCGCGGGCAGACCATCGTCTCCATGGCGGAAATTTCGGAGCGCACGGGGCAAATGCTCTACTTCGATGCGGAAAACCGCCGCTTGAGGGATGCCAACGGCCGGGCGCTGGAGCCCATTGATTACGACAGCGTGATTTGATCCGGAGACGTGCGAAACTTCCGTTTCCGGGGTATGTTGTAACCAGTATGTTCACTTCCATTTTTTCCGCCCGCCGGCGGGTGGCGTTTTATTGCCTCGCGTTGGCGTGTGTGCTTTCGGCCCGTTCGCTTGGCGCATCGGGCGACATCATGCTCAACGCTCCCGGGTATCCGTTTTTTCACGCCACCGGCATGGATCAGCCCCGGCTCTACGGGTTGCTG
The DNA here is from genome assembly GCA_003566375.1 of Opitutia bacterium. GTDB lineage: Bacteria > Verrucomicrobiota > Verrucomicrobiia > Opitutales > T3Sed10-336 > T3Sed10-336. The sequence continues at coordinate 24,277 of PXDN01000386.1, read as the reverse complement.
ACGGATGGAGACGGGCAAGTCATTGAGGACGATGACGGTCCGGTTCCGTTCCGGGCTTTCATCGACACCGGTTCATCCGGCTTTGTGTTGAGCAACTTGCATGTGGATCCCGAGCTCGGGGAAAGGGTGTTCGGGTTTTCGGAAGCGAACGGCGATTTTATCGGCCAATACACGAACCTTGGGCTCGGCGGCGAGGAGGTCGGTTGGGTGACGAGGGAAGTCGGCGTTCGCCTGTTGAATCAGCCGGAGTCCATCGATACCGGCGGCATTGATGATTTTCTCGACTACGGCACGCACCGGCTTTGGGTGCGCCAGCAACCCGGCATCGGGGAGGTGGTGAATTTGGATTTGGGTTCGGGCATCATTTATCCGCTCATCAGTCCCGTGAACATTGTCGGCATGCCGGTGATCTCCCAACGCGCCATGGTGATGGAGTGGAAGGAGGTCGGGGACATGGGATTTCTGTTGCCCGAAGGCGCCAAGGAATTGCAAACCCGCCTGGTGCCGTTCGGGGACCCGTCGATTCCCCCGACCAACCTCACCATTGAACTGGCGATGCGGGAATTCGTCTCCCCGGCGCCGGGCGAAACGCCTCCGGGGTTTGCCCGCAATCCCCTGGTGAAAAATGTCACCATCCGGCACGATCCGGAAAAACCGCCCGTCACCGCCGACTGGTTGTTCGACACCGGGGCGGGAAGTTCTTTCATCAGTCTCGATTTTGCCAAAGCCATCGGTTTGATTCCGGAGACCTACGCCGATCTGCCGGCCTACGTGGAAGACCACCTCGACGCCGGCGGCATGATTTCCCAAGTTGGCGGCATCGGGCCGGAAACCATCACCGTGCCGATCCTGGAAACCGCCGAAATTCGCGTGCCGACCCGCGGCGGCCGGGACTTGGTTTGGCAAAACGTCCGCGTGATGGTGTTCGATCACCCGGATCTGGCCGACTTGGGTTTGGAGGGCATTTTCGGGATGAACCTGATCGGCCCGGCCGCGACCATCGACAGCTCCCTGTTGGATGGGATCGGGTTGGAAGGCGACGTGGGCGCTCCCAACAACGCCCTGCTGGATTTGCTGTTTGCCCTGCTCTCGGACATCACGCCGGGACCGTTTGACACCATTGTGTTTGAAGTGACCGGGGAGGAGACCGGGGAACTGCGGTTGTTTCGACCCGGTCTTCCCCAGTCTTTCCAAGGGTGGCTGGACGCGGCCTTCACCCCCGCCGAGCTGGCCGACGCCACCGTGACCGGACCCGCGGCCGACCCGGGTGGCCACGGAATTCCAATGCTGGCGCGCTACGCTTTCGGCATGGACGCCCGCCAGCCTGATCCAAGAGAACTGCCGAAATTTCATTTCGACGCCGGAGAAAATTCCGGGGACGAAACCCTGGTGCTGACCGCCTACCGCCGCAACAACGACCCCGTGATTCAAATGGTGGTGGAGGTTTCCTCCGACCTGCGAACTTGGGAGAACGCCGGGGCTTCGTGGGTCACGGTGGAAGTCGGGGAGCAGCGGGTGAGGCGCGAGGCTTGGCTGCCGCCGCCGACAGCCGGAGAGTCCGGTCGTTATTACCGGGTGCGGGTGGTCGCGGAGAATTGATTTTAGGAGACAGGCCACGAGTTTCAGCCGGAAAAAAACTTTCTGCTTTCGCGGGTGTCATTTGTGGTTAGGGTAGTTTCCAACCACCGATGAAAATGGGATCCTCCAGCACCAAGACCACGCCCGTTGAGCAAACCGACACCCTGCACGGATTGGCCGATGTGTGGAAAGTGATTGTGTTGAACGATCCGGTTAACCTGATGTCCTATGTGGTGATGGTATTCCGCAAAGTATTCGGGTATGGGGAGGACAAGGCCCGCAAGCACATGCTGGAGGTGCATGAACAGGGCCGCTCGGTTCTTTGGGCCGGACCCCGCGAGCGGGCGGAGGCCTACGCCTTCACCCTGCAAAATTGGCAATTGACCACCGTGTTGGAGAAGGATGAAACGAATTGAAATCAAGCTGAGCCAGCAGGTTGTTTCCCCGTTGCTCGATTTCTTGAAGCCGGTGGTGCGGGAACTCGGGTCCAGTTTGGCCTTGGATCCTGTTTTTCCGGAGGGGGAAGACTCTTCCTTTGAGGAAACCTGGCGCGGGGATCTGCTGGCGTCCCAGAGCGGCGATGTTTCCAGCTTTCTGGAATTGTTTGACCGGGAATTCGTGGAGGACGGCACCATCCGGATTGATGACGACAGCGCCGATTTCGTGTTGCGCGCCGCCGCCGCCATCCGCCTCCACCTGCGCGCCCGCTGGCTGCGGGATGTTCCCGGGGAAATTTTGGAAAAGGGGGAGTTGGCCTACGATTCCCTGTCGCCCGATTCCCGCCAAGCGTACGCCTCCTACCTGTTTTTAGCCACGATTCAGGAAATCGTCATCCAGCACCTCGAACCCGCCGGCGGCCGCTGACGGGCAAGCCAGCCGCTTGCAGGCGCGCGCGGCCTACTTTTCCATCCATCTTCGGAGTTGAGCCCGTGGCGGGGGGATGCCAGACTGCTCCGTTTCATGCCGATGAAGGACGCAACCCAAACCATGCCGGTGAAGGAGTTTGCCGCCGCGGTGGAGGTTTACCGCGCGGCGGCGGAGGTTTTGCTGGAACATTTGCCCGCCCTGCACCGGGCGGTGAGGCCGGAGGAGCCGCTGGAGAAATTACCTGGATGGGAAGCCCTGCGCCAAAAACCCCGCGTGCTGGTGGAGACCGGCGGCGAACCGGTGTTGACGGCGACTTTGCACGGCCCGACCGGCGCCGGGAAAAGCACCTTGTTCACGCTCCTCTCCGGGGTGGAGGTTCCCCGCGCGATCAAGCGCCCGACCAGCCACGCCTGCGCCCTGGCCGTTCCCCCGGTCTTGGGGGATCCGGCCAAGCTGGCCCGGCTGTTTCCGGATTTCCATTTGCTGCCGCTGGAGGACACGGCGGTGCTGACTCGCGAACGGCAACCGGTGGGAAATTTGCACTACCGGGTCTCGCGGCGCTCCGCCGGGCCTGGGGAAACTTTGTCGCTGGCGCTGGCCGACGTGCCCGATTTCAACTCCATCGATTCCTCGAATTGGGAGAAGGCGGAACGCATGCTGGCACGGGCGGAGGTGGTGGTTTTCATCACCTACCCGGAAAGTTACAAAGACGCGGTGGTGGTGCGGAATCTGTTGCCGGTCTGCCGCCGGGCGGGCCACCTGCTGTTTGTTTTCAACAAAATCCCGGCCGCCGGTCGCGGGGAAGTGGAGGCGGTGGCGCGTGAGTTGCGGGAGGATTTGCTGAGTCACTTGCAAAGCGCGGAAAGTGGTTTTGGCGAAAAACGGGCGGACGGGTTGGCGGCCCATGAGTTTTTTGCCCGCGCCCCCTGTTACGCCGCTCCCCATGACGCGAATTTGACCTTGGAAAGCATTACGCCGTTGAACCCCGAATCGCCGGCGTTTGCCGATGCCTTGCGCGGGCTCGACGGCGGGCGGATTTTTCTGGCCAATTTGATGGAGGTGGCCGCCGGAGCGGTTGATTCCTGCCGCCGCTTGTTGGACGGGGCGGAGGAAGCGGCCAACCAACTGGAGACTGATTTGGGCAAGGCGCGCGAATGCGTGGAGCGGGAGGCGGCCTTCGCGGCGGGCAGCCAGTTCCCCATCGGGCAGCTGCTCTTCAGCTTGGCGGAGGAGGCCCGTTCGCAACGCCCGGCATGGATGCGCCCGCTGGCCTGGCCCGGCCGGGCTCTGGGGCAGACGTTTCAAACCGTGCGGCAAATCAGCCGCTACCTCGGCAAGGAGCGTGACGAGCTGGCCCCGAGGGAAAAATTGGAGACGGAGCGGTTGCGGGAAGCCGCCGAACGATTGACCGACGATTTGCGCGGAACCTTCCCCGCGGAGATCGGCGGCCGGTTACGGGCCGATGCCTGTCGGGAAGCGCGGGAGGCGTTTGCGCGCCGCCCGTTGCCGGATGTCGGGACCGATTGGGAGGAATCGGTGCGCCGGTCCGGCCGGGAATGGGCGCGTGAAAACCGGTTGCGCGCCACCGCCCTGGCCACCCTGTGCGATTTGTTGATGGTCGGGGGAGTGGCTTCGGTTGCCCTTGATTTGGTGGCCTTCGGCGGAGCGGGCACGGTCGGCGTGGTGGCGGCGGCCGGGGTGGGCGCGGGGGCGGCCGCCTTCTTTCTCGACATGTTCGGGCGGCTTGGTCTGCGGCAGGTCCTGGTCGAGGCGGACCGGCGTTGGCGGGAGCAGCGAACGGAAGAAATGGCCGCGCATTTGGAGCAATGGTTTGCCGATCCGCTGCTCTTGGGGGCATGGAAGGAACGCTTGGCGGTTTTGCGGGATATTCCCCGCGACGCTTTGCGGGAGGCCTGTGAAAACATGGAACGTTTGCGGAGGAATCAATCATGAGCGAAGAGGGACCCGGATTGTTGGAGGGCTTGCTGGCCCGCGCCCGCAGGTTGGAGGAGCGGGCGCACCGTTTTTCCGCCAGTGAACCGGCGTTGCGCCTGAATTTGCGGTTGCGGCAGGTTTTGGAAAAAGACCCCGCCATTCTGCGTCCGGGCGAGCAGCCGGTGGTGATCGCCCTGGTGGGTGGAACCGGCTCCGGAAAGTCCTCCCTGTTCAACGCGCTGATCGGGCGGGAGGAGGCCAGCCCCACCTCGGTGGTGAGGGCCTGCACGCGGGTGCCCCATGTCGCCTGTTCCCCGCGGGACTTTTCGCTGCTGGGCCATCTCCGCAAACTCAATCCCGTCCATGTGGCCAATGAATCCCGCGGGCTCGTGCTGGTGGACACCCCCGATCTGGACAGTGTGGAAACCGCCAACCGCGACATCACGCGGCGGGTGATCGAGGCGGCCGACGTGTTGGTCTATGTGACCATTCCGGACCGGGTGGGGGATTTCGTGATGAATGAAACCGTGCGCGCGTCGGCGGAACGGAAGCGGTGGTTTTTTGTTTTAAACAAGGCCGACCTGCATCCGGGCGGCGGCGGGGAGGCGCGCAATGAATTTGACCGTCGGCTGCGGGAACTCGGGTTTGAACCCGACGACCGGGTCCGGTTTTGGGTGAGCGCCAAAAAACCGGACGAGTTCGAATTCGCGGCCCTCGCGCGTTCCGTCTCCTCGGCACGGGCGGCGGAGGCGGTGCGTGCCCTGCGGCGTGACGGTGTGCTGGGACTGCTGCAACACGCGACCGTTGAGGAGAGCGTGCGCACCCCCCTGATGGAGCAGTCCGCCCGGTTGCGGGAGCGGGGCGGGGAGTTGGAAAACCGGGCGCGGGCGGTTTACCGCCGGGCGCTGGAGACCGAGTCGGCCACCCGCGCCATGCGGCTGCTGGTGCGCAACCGCACTTGGCAAAGTCTCGCCTCCTATTCGGGCTGGATCATGGGCATGGTGGTCTGGGCGAAATGCCGGGGGGCGATGCTCTCCTCGGCCTGGCAGCTTGGCCGCATGGCCACGCGCGGGCCGAGTCTCTTTGGGTTGATCTGGGTGGCGGCGGCTTCCTTGGCCAGCGCGGTGAGGGGGGTGCTTCCGCTGCGGAATTTGCGGCAGGCTCTCGACAGCGGTGCGGAACGCGAATTGCAGGCCGTCAGCGACGATGTGCGCCGGGTGTTGGAGGACGAGGGGTTTGCCCACGGAATCCTGGCGGAAACCAATGCCGCGTCTCCCGCTGAAGACGAGGTTTTCGAAGCCTGGGTGCAAGCGGTGCGGTCGGTTCCGGTGGTTGGAGGAAACACCGCGCGCGCCATGGAAACCACATCCCGGCGCCGGACGTTGGCCGATGACCTGCTCGGTCCGGTGGAGACGGCCATCGACAACGCGGCGGAACAGGCCGCCCGCGCCGCCGCCCGCTGGCCGGTGGTTATGTTGGCGAACGCCCTGCCCACGTTGGTGCTGGCCCACGCCGCCTGGCGGATGGGGCATGCCTGGTATTTCGCCGAGTGGTTGCCGGGTTCGTTTTACGGGCTCGCCATCTCCATTTTTCTACTGTCGCTGATTCCCGGGTACGTGTTGCTGGTCCTGTCCGTGCGCGCGGGAACCCGCGTGCCGGAGGCCGAAACCGTGCTGGGAACGATCAGCCGTCCGGGCGTCACCGCCGACCTCCGCGCGGTGTGGGAGGAGCTGGAGGAAATTGCCAGGGACGCGGCTGCGCTCGACGCCCTCGCGGGCAAAATGCGGGAAGCCCTGGCGGAGGAACTCCCGCTGGAATCGTTTGGAGCCAAAGTGAGACCGCCCGCGTGAGGCCCCCCGTGAGGCTGGCGACCCGGGTTTCGCGCGCGGTCGGCGGTGGGGGCTTTACATTTCCGCGGCGGCGGGACCCCGGACCGGTTGCACCCAGGCTTTCTCCTTATCGCCGGGCTTATAGTAATCGACTTTGTCTTTGGAGGAAATCACCCGCGCCCGCACGTACAGTTCATCGCCCTCGAATTCGTAGCGGGGGCTGGTTCCCTCCACCGTGGCCAGCACCACGCCAATTTCATCGCTGTAACGGCGGGTCACCGGCAGGACATTGCCCTCCTCGTCCACAATCGGTTCGCTGTCCGGGGAAAACCCTTTGCGGGTTCCGATGAACTTGGTGGTGTAGGTCACGCCCTCCTCCGGTTCGATTTCAATGGAGAGGCCGGTCTCGTCGGATTCGAACCAGCTCAAGGTCACCCCGCTGCTGCTGTAAAAATCACCGGCCTCCATGGCGTGGACCAGTTGTTCGGGCGTGAGAAAACGGGAGCGGACCATAACCCACCCGCGGCCGGGCCGGGAAACATCCAGCGGGCTCTGTCCGTAGTTGTGCGAATCATCGAGCCCGAGTCCGTAGACCAAACCGTAGCCGAGTTCGCCGAGCCGCATGCTGAGCACGATGTCCCACATCCGCTCCAGGCTTTTGTGGGTTTCGTCCCCGTAATTTTGGCTGTTGCGGTGGCCGTTATAGACTTCGAAAAACGAGAGGTTTTCCACCGGAAACATGTCTTCGGCGGTCACGCGCCAGCGCCAGTTCGGGTGGTTGAGGTGGGGCATCATCGGCTGGCCGAGGCGTTCCCGTTGCTCGTAAACGGCGGCCAGGTTGTTCTCAATGGTTTCCCGCGCGCCGTCCCCGCGCTGGGGTGGGATGAACTCAATGATGTTGGTCACGTTCACGTGTATGTAGTCGGTGATCTCCTCGGCCTGAATGAGCAGAAAGCGGCCGGACTCCTCGAAAAGCTGGCGGAATTCGTTCAACGGTTTCAGCCGCACCAGTTCCTCGCCCAGGCGCAGTTGCTCATCCGGAACGCGCCGTCCGCCGGAGCCGCCCCCGGGGGGAACAGCCCGCTGCTCGGCCAAAAAGATTTCGTCCACCACGCGGGTTTCCACCCAATCCTCCCCGAAGCGGTCGATGTAGTCCCGCAGGGCGGCAGCACCGGCGCCCCGCGTGTAGCGGTTTTCAGTCGGGTGTATCCACTTGTTCCCTTCGGAGAGAATATTGTGGTCCGACAAGGCGAGAAAGTGGTAGCCGTGTTGTTTGTACCAATCGACGACCATTTCGGGGTAGGCGTCGCCGTCGCTCCACAGGGTGTGGGTGTGCAGATTGCCTTTCCACCAGTAGGTGCCGTCGGCGTTGGGCCGGGGTGGTTCATAGGTTTCGGGCGCGCCGTCCAACCCGTAATCCATCGGCACGTGACCGGTGTGGGCATGGGCGGCATTGATTAAAGACAAACCGGCGATAAGCGAGGCGGCAAAGGTGAGGGTTGATTTCATGGAATAAAACTTGACCAACGAAAGCCCGGTTGACAACCCGCTTTTTTCAAAACCGCTTGGGAAGCGAATACGACAACGAAACCGTCGTCGACCTCCTGTTTCCCCATCGCGAAGGATGGAAATCGAAAGACATTGAAAAGGCATTCCTTTCCCAACAATTTGGGAGCATGGCGAGACTTCAGGACTGGATTCCCCTCCACCTTCTCCGAAAACGGCCCGCGATGCGAATCCTCGGGCGCCGTCCGGTTTTCCCTTTTTCCCGTGCGGCATGGATCGGGCTCTTCGCATTGGCACCCGCTTTTCACGCCGCCGCCGGCGATGAACCGGATCTCAGTTACGGGCGCGACATGATGATCGCCGCGTTCGAACACGAGATCGGGGAGATTTCCAGCCAGTGGTTCGATGGCGTGGAAACCCTGGCGGACTGGCAAAAACGGCGGATCGAGTTGAGGGAGCGCTTTGCCGACATGCTCGGCCTCCGGCCGGAGCCGGACCGGACCGACATGCAAGTCACCGTGACCGGCGAAACCGGGCACGAATTGTTTACGGTCCAAAACCTGCATTTCCAATCGCTGCCCGGCCTTTACGTGACCGCGAATCTCTACATTCCCAAAAACCTCAACGGTCCGGTTCCGGGCGTATTGTATGTGTGCGGGCACGCCTCGCGGGTGATCGACGGCTACTCCTACGGCTCAAAGCTCGCTTACCACCGCCACCCGGCGTGGTACGCCCGTCACGGGATGGTTTCGCTGATCATCGATCCGCTAAACAACGGCGAGGTTCGCGGCAACCACCGCGGAACGAATCGCCGGGACCGCTGGTGGTGGTACAATCGTGGATACACGCCCGCGGCGATCGAGGCATGGAACACGATCCGCGCGCTCGACTACCTGGAGAGCCTCGATACCGTCGATCCCGACCGCATCGGCGTGACCGGGCGCAGCGGCGGCGGAATGTACAGCTGGCTGTTGCTCGCCTTGGACGACCGCGTCGCGGTCTCGACGCCGACCGCCGGGATCGCCGATCTTTACGATCACATCGTCGATGGCGTGATCCGCGGGCATTGCGACTGCAATTACTGGAACAATTTCCACCGGTTCGACACCACGGTCATGGCCGCGCTCGCGGCGCCCCGTCCGGTGCGGCTGGTCAACACCGACGACGATCCCATTTTCCCCACCGCCGGCATCCATCGGATCGACGAACAAGTGCGGAAATTCTATGCCCTCTACGGAAAAGAGGACCGGTGGGACGTGTTCATCGGAAGCGGCGGGCACAGCGACACGTCGGAGTTGCACGAAGCGACGTTCCCCTGGATGTATCGCTGGCTCAAAGACGGGAAACTGGGCGAGATCGCGCCGGCCGAAGAATATTTCGAACCGGAGGATCTGCGGGTCTTCGCCGAACTTCCCGCCGACGAACGCAACACCCGCATCGACCGGGAATTTCTCCGCCCGCGCACCGTGTTCCCCCTGCCTCGCGACCGGCGGGAGTGGGAGGAAATGGTCGAAGACTGGATGAACGATCTCGCGGAAAAACCTTTCGCCGGATGGCCGGATGAACCTGTCGCGGCACCTCAGGCGAACATCGTTTTCCAAACCGAAATCGAGGGCCTCGACCTGACCGTCTTCGAATTCTCCCCCCAGGAAAAAATAACGCTTCGCCTGTGGGCCGTTCGGGAAAAAGGCGCGCAACCCGGAGGCGCGCTTGTTCGCGTTGCCGATGAGGTAGGCTGGAACGACTGGGTCGCCCTCCTCCGAGCGGCCGCGCCGGATGATCTGGAGAATATTCTCGGCCCCGGCGGAAAGGCCCTCCCGTGGCCGGACCCGGCCCCCGGCGCCGTCACGCTGCTCAAGGACGAAATCGTTGGAAATGATCACATGCTGTTCATCGTCGCGCCGCGTGGAATCGGCCCCACCCATTTCGAACGCGCCGGAAACCGCGGGGACACCATCCGCCGAAGTTTCCCCCTTCTCGGACAAACCCGCGACGGCATGCGGGTGTGGGACGTTCGGCGGGCATTGGGCGCTATTCGCGGACTCCCGGAGATAGCCGCAACCACCGTGCGCGTCGAAGCACAAAACCAAATGTCCACGATTGTCCTTTACGCGTCGTTGTTCGATTCCCCGACCGAACAAATCGACGTGCGCCGCCTGCCGACCAACCACGACAACGGTCCCTACCTCCTGAACATCGACCACATTCTGAACACGCCGCAACTTCTCGCCATGGCCCGCGCCCGAACCGAAGTCCGCCTCCATGAAACCGATCCCGCCGACTGGACCTGGTCCGACCAAGCGCTGAAGCGATCGCGGAGGTAAACGGCGGGGGATGCGGAAAGAACATTGCCGGGGAATGGGATTTCCACCATGGTTTCGGAATGACCACGCAAACCAACGACAAAGTCGGCGTTTTGGGGCTCGGCATCATCGGGTCCATCTGGGCCGGGCATTATCACGGGGCGGGGCTTTTGGGCGGGGCTTGGAACCGCACCCGGCGGCAACAGGATTTTCCGGTGGCGGAATCCCCCGCCGAAGTGGTTCGCGCCTCCCGCTTCCTGCAGGTCGTGGTGGCCGATCCCCCGGCGGTGGAGGGGTTGCTTGATCAAATCCTTCCCGATCTCACGCCGTCCCATGTCGTCATCCAGTCGAGCACCATCGACCCGGAGAGCAGCAGGCGTTTTCAGGAGAAGGTGAAGTCCACCGGGGCCGCATATCTGGAGGCCCCGTTCACCGGAAGCAAACCGGTGGCGGTGGAGAAGAAGGTGGTGTTTTACCTCGGGGGCGACGGGGAAACCGTGAAACTGGCCGAACCGGTGTTGGCCGCGGTTTCCGGGACGCGTTTCCACATTGGAACCGGGGAACGGGCGGCGGCCTTGAAACTGGCCATGAACCTGCAAATCGCCCTGATCGCGGAGGCGATGTGCGAAAGCCTGGCTTTTGCCAAGGCGGCGGGAATCCCGGCGGACATGTTTTTTGAAGTGATGCGCAAAAATGCGGCGTGGTCGGGCGTGGCGGCGTTGAAAGAGCCGAAACTGCTTTCCGGTGATTACTCGCCCCAGTTTTCGGTGAAACACATGCACAAGGACATCCGCCTGGCCTTGCGGTCCGCCGGCGGGGACAAATTACCGGCGGGCATCGCGGTGGAGGCTTGTTTCGCCAAGGCGGCCGCGGCAGGCTGGGGTGACGAGGACTTCATCGCCTTGATGAAAAACCTTGAGGAGCCCGGCGCGTGAAACCGTTTCACGAGCGAGTCTGGGAGGTCATCCGCACCATCCCCGCTGGTCGGGTGATGACCTACGGCGGCATCGCCCGGCGTCTCGGCACCCGCGCCCACCGGGCGGTTGGCGCCGCCTGCGGCCGCAGCCCCGGGATGCCCGCGGTTCCCTGCCACCGGGTGGTCGATTCGCGCGGATTGCTGCATGGTTTCAGCGGCGGGATCGAGGCCAAACGGGTGCTGTTGGAGAAGGAGGGCGTGGTCCTGAAGAAGCGGACGGCCAAGGGGCGGGTGGATTACCAAGTCGCCGATTTCGCCTCCGTGTCGCTCGACCCGTGACCGCATCCCCGCCCGCCCCGACGCGGGGAAGGATGGCGGCTTTTTTTTCCGTTCCTTGTCTTTTCCTGACCGGGGGTTGTTTTTTTCGTGCCTGCCGCTCGGTTTTCCCTAGGATCGTGTCGTCATGAAACAACCAATCCGTGTTGCCGTAACGGGAGCCGCCGGTCAGATCGGCTACTCCCTCCTTTTCCGGATCGCTTCCGGATCCATGTTTGGAGAAGACCAGCCGGTCGAGCTTCACTTGATCGAAATCCCCCCCGCCATGGGCACTCTCGAAGGCGTGGTGATGGAATTGCGTGACGGCGCCTTTCCCCTGCTGAAAAACATCGTGCCGACGGCCGATCTCGACGAGGGATTCCGGGGCGTCAACTGGGCTTTGCTGGTCGGCAGCGTGCCCCGCAAGGCCGGCATGGAACGGAGCGACCTTCTCGGCATCAACGGCAAGATCTTCACCGGCCAGGGGCAGGCCATCGCCCGCAACGCCGCCTCCGACGCCCGCGTGCTGGTGGTTGGCAATCCCTGCAACACCAATTGCCTCATCGCCATGAACAACGGACGCGACCTGCCGCCGGAGCGCTGGTTCGCCATGACCCGCCTCGATGAAAACCGCGCCCGCACCCAACTCGCCATGAAAGCCGGGGTTGATGTGACCGATGTCACCAATCTGGCCATCTGGGGAAATCACTCCTCCACCATGTATCCGGATTTTTACAACACGAAAATCAAGGGCGTGGCGGCGGACAAAGCGATCGGCGACGAAGCCTGGCTCAAAGAAACCTTCATTCCAACCGTGCAGCAACGCGGGGCCGCCATTATCAAGGCCCGCGGCGCTTCTTCGGCCGCCTCCGCCGCCAGCGCGGCGGTGGACACCGTGCGCTCGCTCATCAAGCCGACCCCGGACGGGGATTGGTTCAGCGTGGCGGTTTGCTCGGACGGCAGTTACGGTATCGAAAAAGGCTTGATTTGCTCCTTCCCGATTCGGTCAGACGGCTCCAAATGGGAGATTGTGCAAGGGGTTTCCCTGGATGATTTCAGCCGGGGCAAGGTAGATGCCACCGTGGCGGAACTCACCGAGGAGAAGAGCATGGTGGCCGACCTGTTGCCGTCTTGAACCACCCTTACTTCTTATAAACAAAAAAAACCGGCCGGGATTTACCGGCCGGTTTTTTTTTGGTAGTCAATTGGCATCCGAGAAGGGCTGATATGGATGGTTTTCAGGGCCGGGGAATGCACGGCACCCCCTTTTCGGACACCCTCCAGATCCAAGGTCCGCCGGGCCGGGGCGGATCAGCGGCCCAGCAGTTTAAGGAATTCCTCGTTGTTCTTGGTTTTCGAGAGGCGCGAGAGCATGGTCTCGGCGGCTTCGATCGGTTTCAACGGAGCGAGGGCGCGCCGGAAAAAATGAATTTTTTCCAAATCATCCTCCCCCAGCAGCAACTCTTCCCGGCGGGTGCCGGAGGAAGCAATGTTGAAGGCGGGCCAGATGCGCATTTCGGCGACTTTGCGGTCAAGGACCATCTCCATGTTGCCGGTCCCCTTGAACTCCTGGAAAATCAGGTCGTCCATGCGGCTGCCGGTTTCAATCAACGCGGAGGCGATAATGGTTAGGCTGCCGGCTTCCTCGGTGTTGCGGGCGGCTGAAAAAAGCTGGCGCGGTTTTTCGAGGGCGCGGATGTCCAAACCGCCGGTCATGGTGCGCCCGCCGCCCCCTTTGCCGGCGTTGTGGGCGCGGGCCAGGCGGGTGAGGGAATCGAGCAGGACCACGACATCCTTACCGGTTTCAACCAGGCGTTTGGCCCGTTCGATGGCCATGTCGGCCACTTGCAAATGGTTTTGGATCGGCTCGTCGTTGGAGGAGGCGAATAATTCGGCCGGGACGGTGCGCTTGATGTCGGTCACCTCCTCGGGCCGCTCGTCGATCAAGACCATCATCACATGGCACTCGGGATGGTTTTCCAGCACGCCGAGGGCTATGTCGGCCAACAGGGTGGTTTTACCGGTGCGGGGCGGGGCGACGATCAAGCCGCGCTGGCCTTTGCCGATCGGGCAAAACAGGTCCATGGTGCGGACGGTCATTTTTCCGTCCTTGGTTTCAAGCCGCAGCCGTTCGTCAGGCGTGATGGTGGTCAGCGACTGAAAATCGGGGAGTCGGCGGCGCTCCTCCGGGGCGACGCCGTCGGAGGATTCGATGTAGCGCACGCGCGGGGACGGGTTGCGGTTGTCGGGCAGCGCGGTGGCCTTGATGTAGCTGCCGCGCCGCAACTTAAAGCGGCGCACCAAATCCCGGTCCACAAACGGATCCGTGTTGCGGAACTTGCCGTGGCGGGCAACGTCGAGCAACTGACCGGTTTTATTGTTGTGGATTTCCAGCACGCCTTCCACCTGGATTTCCTGTTGAGTATTCGATTTATCCATACGTTTGGATCTGCTAAAATGAGACGGCGGCTAATTCGGAGCGACCGAGGAATGTTCACCGGAGTGGTGTCATGTCCATGAATCCAGCTCCGGTAAGAGTGCCGACGGGCTGACGGGTGCGGAGGTCAAACCAACTCCGGGATTGTTCATCGCGGGCCAATGGAAAATCCATCCGGGCCCGGGCGAAACCAAATCATTAAAAGTCTGAATTGTCTCAAACCCCGGACACAAGGCAAGAAAAGAATCAAACAAGTTGCGGTTTGCAAACCCGCTTCGTTTTTTCCGCGGCCGCCCTGCTGATTTCAACAAAAAGCGGGGTCCGGTATTCAAATTTGTAACTGATTCCTGGCGGCCATGGAAAACGGCACCGGCCGCCATGACAAAATTGTGTCGCCAAAGGACAATAACCGCTTGGTGAAAACCGTTGACGGGGGCGGGGGAGCCGGGTTTCAATTTATGCGCAAAACCTTAAAGGACACCCTCACCAGGGCCCGCGCCCGTTTGATATTATGAGCACACAGGATTCCACTCAAAAACCGAACGAGCGGAGCGCTTTTGCGCCCGCCCCCGAATTTGCGGCGAAAGCCCATGTCAAATCCTTCGAGGAATACGAGCGGATGCACAAGCGTTCGGTCGAAGATCCCGAAGGGTTCTGGGCGGAAATTGCCGACACCTTTGTCTGGAAGGAGAAATGGTCCAAGGTTCGGGAATACAGCTTTGAAACGCCGGTATCCATCAAATGGTTTTCCGGTGGCAAAACCAACGTCTCGGTCAACTGCCTCGACCGCCATCTGGAAAAACGGGGTGACCAAACGGCCATCCTTTGGGAAGGCAACCAACCCGGCGAAGACTCCAAACTGACCTACCGCGATTTGCATGAGCGGGTCTGCCGCTTGGCCAACGCCATGAAAAAACTCGGGGTGAAAAAGGGCGACCGGGTGGCCATCTATTTGCAGATGATTCCCGAGTCGGCGGTGGCCTGCCTGGCCTGTGCCCGCATCGGCGCCATTCACTCGGTGGTTTTCGGCGCCTTCAGCCCGGATGCCCTGCGCGACCGCATCCAGGATTCGGAGTGCAAAATGCTGATCACCCAGGACACCGCCCTGCGCGGGGCCAAGAACGACATCCCCATGAAGACCGGGGCCGACAAAGCGCTCGCCAAATGCCCGAGCATTGAATCGGTCATCGTGGTGAAGCGCACCGGCCACGAGGTGCCGATGACCGACGGCCGCGACCATTGGTATCACGAGATCGTGAAAGACGCCGCCGCCGCATGCGAGCCGGAGTGGATGGACGCGGAAGATCCCCTGTTCATCCTCTACACCTCCGGCTCCACCGGAAAACCGAAGGGAGTGGTTCACACCACCGGCGGTTACATGATCTACACCGCCACCACTTTCAAATACATCTTCGACTACCACGAGGGAGACATTTGGTGGTGCACCGCCGACATCGGCTGGGTCACCGGCCACAGTTACATTGTTTACGGCCCGCTCGCCAACGGGGCGGTCACCATCATGTTTGAAGGGGTGCCGACTTATCCCGACGCCGGCCGGTTCTGGGACGTGGTGGACAAATACAAGGTCACCCAGTTTTACACCGCGCCGACAGCCATCCGCGCGTTGATGCGGGAAGGGGAGGGGCCGGTCAAAAAACGCGACCTTTCCAGCCTCAAACTCCTCGGCAGTGTCGGGGAGCCGATCAACCCCGATGTCTGGCTTTGGTACCGCGACAACGTCGGGCGGGGAAAAACGCCGGTGGTGGACACCTGGTGGCAAACGGAAACCGGCGGCATCCTCATCACCCCGCTGCCCGGAGCCCACACCCTCAAGCCAGGCAGCGCCTCCCGTCCGTTTTTCGGGGTGGAGCCGGTCATCCTCGACGACAACGGCAAGGAAGTGGCCAGGGGCGAGTCCGGCAAGCTCTGCATCAAATCCGCGTGGCCGGGCATCATGCGCACCACTTGGGGAGACCATGAGCGTTTCGAGCAAACCTACTTCAGCACCTACAAGGGGTATTATTTCAGTGGGGATGGATGTCGCCTCGACGCGGACGGCGATTACTGGCTGCTCGGCCGGGTGGACGACGTCATCAACATTTCCGGCCACCGGCTCGGCACCGCCGAGGTCGAGAGCGCCCTGTTGACCCACCCGGATGTTTCCGAGGCGGCCGTGGTCGGGTGCCCGCACGAAATCAAAGGGCAGGGGATTTACGCATACGTCACGTTGAAAGCCAGCGTGGAGCCGACCGACGAGTTGAAGAAGGAGTTGGTGAAGCAAGTACGCAATGAAATCGGACCGATCGCGGCCCCCGACGTCATTCAGTGGGCGCCCGGTTTGCCCAAAACCCGTTCGGGAAAAATCATGCGCCGCATTCTCCGCAAAATCGCGGAAGGCGAGTCGGACAAAGTCGGGGACACTTCCACCCTGGCGGATCCGACGGTGGTGGAAAACCTGATCTCCGAGTCCAAGGATCTCCGGTGAGGCGAAAGCCCTCCGGCCTGCGAATGGTTTGACGCCCTCCGGGCTCGTGCCCGGAGGCCCGCGCGCGTCGTGGAAGCGATGTCCTTTGGCCGGGGAATCCCATTCTTGCGATTGCCCCGCCGGATGCCTAAGGTCGAAGGCGATGATAGCCAACATTCCTTTTTTCGAGCAAGTCAACCAGAGCTTCGACCGGGCCGCCGCCCTGACCGACCATCCTCCGGGTTTGCTCGAGCAAATCAAAACCTGCAACAACGTTTACCACCTCACGTTTCCCCTGCGCCGGGACAATGGCGCGATTGAGGTGATTCACGCCTGGCGGGCCGAACACAGCCACCACCGGATGCCGACCAAGGGAGGGGTGCGCTACACCTCCCAGGCGGATGAGGACGAGGTCACCGCCCTGGCCGCCCTGATGTCCTACAAGTGCGCCATCGTGGACGTGCCTTACGGTGGGGCCAAAGGAGCGGTCAAAATCAATCCCCGGGATTATTCCGCGGCGGAATTGGAGCGGATCACCCGCCGCTACACCTACGAGCTGGTGGCGAAAAATTTTCTCGGACCCGGGGTTGACGTGCCCGGTCCCGACTACGGCACCGGTGCCCGCGAAATGGCGTGGATGGCCGACACCTACGCGGCCTTGCGTTCCACCGAGGTGAATCCCTTCGCTTGCGTAACCGGCAAACCGGTCTCCACCGGCGGAGTGCGCGGACGGGTGGAGGCGACCGGACGGGGCGTCTTTTTCGGCGTGCGCGAAGCCTGTTCCATGAAGGAGGACATGAAACTCCTCGGATTGCCAACCGGTTTGGAGGGAAAACGGGTGGTGGTGCAGGGTCTGGGCAACGTTGGCTTTCACGCCGCCCGCCTGCTGGCCGGGGCGGGAGCCGTGGTGATTGGCGTGGCCGAGCGGGACGGCACCGTTTACCGGGAGAAGGGGATCGATGTGGTGAAACTCGACGAGTACCGCCGCGAAACAGGAGGCGTGAAAAATTTCGAGGGTTGTGAGTTTTCGGACAGCGCGGCCGGGTTGGAACTGAAGTGCGACATTCTGCTGCCGGCCGCGTTGGAAAATCAAATCCACGATGGCAACGTGGATCGAATCCGCGCCAAAATTATCGCCGAAGGGGCCAACGGGCCGGTCACGGCGGAGGCGAGCCGGATCCTGCACGAGCGGGGAGTGTTGATCATCCCCGACACGTATCTAAACGCCGGCGGGGTCACCGTTTCCTATTTCGAATGGTTGAAGAACATCGCCAACGTCCGGTTCGGGCGCATGGGAAAACGGTTTGATCAGAAAACCAACCGCAACCTGCTCGAAGCGGTCGAGTCCCTGACCGGGAAAACATTCGGCGAAGAGACCATCCACCGGCTGGCGGCGGGCGGCGACGAGGAGGACTTGGTGAATTCCGGTTTGGAGGAGACCATGGTGTCGGCCTTTCACGCCATCCGCGACTGTCAGAGTCGGCACAACGGGATCGATTTGCGGATAGCGGCCTATGTTATCGCGATCAACAAAATCGCCGTTTCCTACAGCGACCGGGGCATTTTTCCGTAAACCCGATATGCGGACGACATGCGGTGTTGTAGCGGGAGCGCCCAGCTTTCAGCGGGCGACACGCGTTTTATGGGGGGGCTGCGGGGCTTCGATTCGCCGCCTGAAGGCTGGCGCTCCCACAAATGGACGGATTTCGGCGTTTAAGAGGGAGCGCCCTGCTTTAGCGGGCGACATGCGGTTTGCAAGCGGGTCCCTCGGGGCTTCGCTTCGCCGCCTGAAGGCTGGCGCTCCTTGCACGGCGACATGCGGTGGGCAAGGGGAGCGCCCAACTTGCAGCGGGCGACATTGCGCGGTTACTTCGGGGCCTCTGTTGGCTGTTTAAAGCACGTCGCACCCGCCTGCGGCGCTTCCCCGGTCTTCTCAGCGCCGTCCCCAAATGCGGAGGGAGGCGAGCAAAAAACCTTCCAAGACGAGTTGTTCGCGCACGTTGAGTCGGAGCAACCGGTTCACTTCCTCCAAGCGGCCAACGGAGGCGGCCAAGGGAGCGGCCCATCCGGAATCCCCCTCCGCGATGCGGCGGCGGGCAAAATTCCGGGTGGTTTTTTCGATGGAGGCGAAAACCCAATCCCGGATGCCCACCCGCAGGCCCTCCTCCATGGCGATCTCCTCTTCTTCGGAGAGGCCCTGGCGGGCGGGGGATTCCTTTTCCCGTTTCCACGCGTCGGAAGTGACCTGTTTGACCAACGGCTGGAAGCGGGCGACCAGTCCGTAGAGCCGCATGATTTGGCCGGCGACCGGCAGTTTTTCGCCTTCGGCCAGCACAAACCCGTCCAGCCACGCGCGGTAATCCTCCAGCCACGCGTCGAGAGCGGGATCGGGAGCTTGGGCTTCCCCGCCTGATCCGAGGCGAAAATGCAGGCAGCGGCTGCGAATGGTGGGAAGCAGAAAATGGGGACGAGCGGTTAACAGCACGATGGTGGTGCCGTCGGAGGGCTCTTCGAGGGTTTTGAGAAAAATGTTGGCCGAGGCCGCGTTCATGCGGTCGGCATCATACACCACCGCGATCTTGCGGTTGCCCATTTTCGGGGAGTGGTTGAGCAGGCGGACCAAGCCGCGCATCGAATCGGCCGAAATTTGCCGCATTTTCCCCGCCGGGCGCAAGGTGAGGAAATCCGGGTGGTTGTGCAGGGGGAGGGACGGACCGCCGTCCGCCGGGGCGAGAATGGTTTCGGCCAACCGTTGGGCGCACTGTTCGGCCTCCTCGGTGCGCTCGCCGCTCAGAATCAAGCTCTGGGCGAGGCGGTCCCTCTCCAGAGCTTGGAACAAAACCCGCACCGGCCGGGAATCGGCGGGGGGATTATTTATTGAGGAGGGGGCAGATGGCATCCCAGATGATTTCCTCGATTTCCTCGGTTGGCAACGTCCCGTCCACCACCACGAACCGGTCGGGGAACGATTTGGCCAAAACCAGGTAGCCCTCGCGCACCTTGTGGTAAAACCCGATGTTCTCCTGCTCCATGCGGTCGGGCAGGTCGGAGGCGCGGTGCCGGATGCGGCTCAGGCCGACCTCGGCCGGCACGTCGAGCACCACCGTCAAATCCGGCATGATGTCGCCGATGGCGAACCGGTTGATGGTGTTGACCGGATCGGCGGAAATGCGCCGGGCCACGCCTTGGTAAACGGTGGTGGAGTCGAGAAACCGGTCGCAAAGGATCACCTTGCCCGCCTCCAGGCAGGGGAGGATGACCTCGCGGACCAGTTGGGCGCGGCTGGCGGCGAAGAGGAGCAACTCTGTCTCCGGGCACATCTCCTTGCCGATGGAGCCGTGCTTGAGCAGGTGGCGGATTTCCTCGCCGATTTCAGTTCCTCCCGGTTCGCGGGTCACTTCGACCTCGGGACCGGCCGCCTCGATGCGGGAGACCAATCGTTCGATCTGGGTGGTCTTGCCGCTTCCCTCGGAGCCTTCAAAGGTGACGAAGAGGCCGGGGAAACGGCGGCTGGTTGATTCTGTCGGTTTCACGTTGGTTGGTTGGGAAAAATTATTGGGAAAATCTCCGGTGTCATCACTTCCATTGGCGGATGAATTGGTCAAGATCGTTGAGGGAGGGGCTGCGCCCCTGCCTCACGTAAAAGCCGGAAGCGGCCACTCCGAGGGCCAGGCAGGCTTCCGGCGGAGCGCTCATCAGTTGGCCGGTCAGGAAGCCGGCGTTGAAATGGTCGCCGCCGCCGGTGGTGATGCGCGGAGCCTCGGTCAACGGGCCCGGCACGTGCCAGGTATCCTCGCGGGTGGCGCACACGGCCCGTTCCCGCGGGTGGATCACCACCGTGTCGATTTGTTGCTCCCGCCGGATGGCCGAGGCGAGCCGCCGCAGGCTGTCGGGATCCGGCTCGCCGGGTTCGACGCCGAGAACGGCGGCCACCCGCTGGGCTTCTTTGAGATTGAGCCCGAGGGTGACGGAACCGTAATCCTGATAGCGGCGGATCACCTGCAACACGCCCCGGAGATCCCCGTCGGACCGTTTTTCCGGATCGGCGAGATCGAAGAAAAAGAGGCGCATGTCGCGCGGCGGCAGGTTGGGGAAAACCCGGTCGAGCAGGGACTGCAACAGGTCGGTCATGTGCGGGATCATGGTCCAGTTGACCATGGCGAGCAGATCGACCCGCGAGATCATGTCGAAAAAGGCCCCCTCGCCGGTTTTGGCGATGAGGGTGTCGTAAGTGATTTCGCTCAGGCTGGCCATTTCGCCCAGCAGCAGCTTGCCATCGGTGAACTCGAGGGCGTGGGTCAAGCTCGGTTCGCAGAGGGAGACGGCTTCCGCGCGTTTGGCGAATTCCTCAAAAACCTGATGAACGGACGGGCTGCCGAGAGCACCGATGTAGCGAAGTTTCAAGCCGGTCTGCAGCAAGGCGTGGGCGAGAATGGGGCCGTTGCCGCCCAATTTTTCCCGCACCGGGTGAAGTTCGATGTTGGTGCTTTTGCCGCCTGCCGCCAGGATGCGTTCGCCAAAGGCGGTGATGGTGGGGATGGGAGTGAAATCGCCGCCGGGACCGTGCCGTTGGTCAACCGGTTGCTTGATCAAATCAATGAAACCGTCAAATCCGACCAGTCCGGCTTTGCCGTTCAGCTGGCTGCGGCGTTTGGCCAATTCCTCCAAAGTTTTGCTTTTGAAACTCATAATGCTTTCAGTTTACCGATCAAATGCCGGGGTTGATGAAACATCAATCCCATTTCCGTTTCATATTCCATTGATTTCGGCGGAGGTTTCCCCGATGAATCTTTTCCATGCTCACTGATCCGTTGATGGCTCTGTTCATCGCCCAAGGGGGAAGCCCCAACGTGCTGACCTATTTCGCGCAATCCAATTTCGCGGGAAAGGTCATCATCGTCCTGCTGATTGTCATCAGCATGGTCGCGTGGACCATCATGTTGAACAAATATTTTGAGCTGAAAAAAATGCAAAGCCTCAACCGGGCTTTTGAAAGCCGCATGGAGGAAATGCCCTCCGTTTTGGTGGCCGGCCAGCTCCCCAAGGTGAATCCGAACATCCCCTACAGCGTGCTCTATTCGGAGGCGGCCAAAGCCTTCTACCGGGTGAATCCTCAGGAAGTCACCGATTCGGAAGGAGCGCGCCTGCGCATGGGGCATGTGGAAAACGCCCTCCACCGCGGGGTGGCCCACAAGTCGATGCAATATGAGAGCAAAATGGTTTTTCTCGCCACCATCGTCACCGGAGCCCCGTTTCTCGGCCTGCTCGGCACGGTTTGGGGCGTGATGGACGCCTTTGGCGCGGTCGCCCTGCGGGCCACCGCCACCCTGCAAATGCTCGCGCCCGGAGTCTCCGGCGCGTTGATGACCACGGTGGCCGGTCTCCTGGTCGCCATCCCTTCCGTTTTCGGATACAACTACCTGCTCAGCACCATTCGGGCGATGATCACCGAGTTGGAAAACTACGCCAGCCACCTCGCCGACCGGATTGAGTTGGAAAACAAAACCGCCTCCTGACCCGCACCCATGGCCCGCAGTTTCAAACGCAAGGAAAGCATGAGCGCGATCGCCGAGCCGAACGTGACGCCCTTGATCGACCTCGCCTTTTCCCTCCTGATCATCTTCATGATCACCACGCCGCTGCTCGAACAAACCATCCCGGTTGAGCTGCCGGTGCAGGAGGGCGCTTCCCCGGAGGCCCCCGCCGATTTGGTTCACCGAACCATCACCATCGTGGGCGAGGGGACCTATGATTGGGAGGGGCGGACGGTGGACCGGGCGGCCTTGGCGGACATTCTGGCCGCGTTGCCCAACAAAAACCGGACCGCCATCCACATCCGCGCCGACCGGGCGCTCCCGTACCAGGAGGTCGTCACCCTGATCGATCTGGTGCAAAGTGAAAACCTGACCCGTTTCAGCCTCGACACGGCGGTTGGAAGCCGTTAGTGTTTCGTTGTAACAAATTTTTGGAGCCATGAGTCGAAATTTAAAACGCGGTTTGGTGGGAGCGGTGGTGGTTCATTCGCTGTTCATGGCCACGGTGTTTCTGTTTGTCTTTTGGCAACCGCCCCTCCGGGAGCCCAAGCCGACCATGACGCTGGTGCCGCCTCCGCCCGATATGCCGGAGGTGGACGTCGAACCGGCGCCGACCCGCGTGGAATTCGAGTTTGAGGTGCCGCACATGCCACCGCCCGAACCGCCGCCTCCGCCCGAACCTCCGCCGCCGCGGCCGCGCGAGCCGGAACCGCCTCCTCCCCCCCCGCCGACCGAGTCCCGGCCAACCCCCCGTCCCGCACCCGAGCCGCCTCCGGAGAGGGTGCAATACAATCAGTTTCGGCAGCAAAATCCGATCCGCGAGCAACGGCCCCGCCAAACGACGCCCGCCCCGCGGCCAGCCGTGGAAGCGCCGCGCATTCAGGTGCCGCGCTTTGAAATCGAAGCCCCCCGGACCACCTCACAAAGCGCCCCGTCGGCCAGCCCGTCGGAAATCGACGCCTTTTACAACCGCATCCGCGCCGCCATCGCCGCCGCTTGGGACGAGCCGCCCGGCCTGCACGACCACCTGTCGGCCACGATCCGTTTCGACGTGACCTCCGGCGGTCGCATCGTCAATCCGGTCATCGTCCGCTCCTCCGGCAACCGCGTTTTCGACAATCTCGCTTTGGACACTTTCCGCCGCGCCGGTTCCGTCGGGGTGCCCCCCGACCGCCGTTCCCACCAATCCCTGACCTTGGAATTTCAAATGCGCGACTGAACCGCCCGGCCGCGCGGGTGGGGGGAACCGGTCAAAATCCGTAATCGACCCGGAAGCCGGTTTGCAGGGTGTCGCTGGCTTTGACGGTGCGGTAGCTGCTGTTGTCGGCCCGAAAACGCCACTGCCGGGCAAACAAGCCCTCGCCGAAAACCTGGAAGGTCACTTGTCGGTGAAGTTGAAACGAGGCGGTCACGCCCAGGGCGATTTCCCTTTCCTCCACCGCCGGGCGGGCGCTGGAGCCGTCGGGCAGCAATTGGCGCTTCAACCGAATGCCGCGGGTGCGGTATTCGCCGGAAAATTCGTAGCTCCACCGGTCCGGATCGCCGGGAACGTAGGTCAGCAGAAACCCGTTGAGGGTGCGCAGGCTCCAGTTGGGATTGATCCGCCAGTTGACCGACGCCACCGGAAAGACCCGGGTGCTTTGTTCCGGCCCCGTGTTCACCATAAGGCCTCCGGTAAACCCAAGGTTCGGATTCACCGCATAAGCTGGACCGGCCAGGGCGGTGCCGGAAAAGCCGTTGGCCAGGGAAGCGCCGGATGTTTCCGCCGCCCAGCTGGTTTGCGCGAATCCAAACAACCCCCAGGAAGAATCCTCGAACCAACGCAGGCCGATGGCGGACAAAGCCACCCGGTTGGTCGAATTGAACAGCCCCGCCTGGCTCCAGTCGTATTCCCCATACTCATACACCGCGTTCACGATGAGAAAGCCGGTCGGTCCGCCCGAACGGTAATGCGAGAGGCGGACCGGATACCGGTTGATGGAGACCGATCCGGCGTCCGGATTGTCCAGGTTGGCGGTGATGGCCCGCGACGCGCCGGCCCCGACGGTAAAACCGGGATCGCCCGGGGAGAGGGTGCCCAGGGCGGCGCTGCCCGCGTTTGCGGCAGCGGTGCCGGGTAGGCAGCAAAGAGCCGCCATTGCCAGCGTGCAGGCGGGTAAACAACGGGTTGGGAGAAAAGGTGGATTTCTCATGTGAAGGGAAAGTGAGGCGGTCGGGTTAAAAACGCAACTTGGCAAAAGGCTTGCCCGCCGGCTTCGATCATCCCAGTCTCATTTGCATGAAAATGATTCCCCGTTGGATGTGCGCCGCTTTGGCAAGCGGTCTTCTCTTGGGTTCCCCGCTCCGCGCCGATTGGCAGGTGCGCGTCTCCGCCGGGGATCACGACCGGCTTGAAACCGTGGTGCGGGTGCCCCTGCCGTCCGAGGCCCGCGGCGCGCTGGCCTTGGAAACGGATGGGGGGGAACTCCTGCCGTTGCAGGTCGATGACGCCGGTGAGGGGTGGTTTGTGTTGCCCCGTCTCGGCAAGGGGGAAGCCGTCACCTACAAGCTGGTGCTGCGGGGCGAAGCCGATCCGTTAACACCCTGGGTGGAG
>PXDN01000245.1 GCA_003566375.1 Opitutia bacterium | reverse complement strand
TGTCGCTCTGGAATGGTGGGATAGTGAAAAGATTTTGGCCAAGGGTGTGGGGGCAAATTTTTGGGTGAAGGCGGGTTTTTTTTATTTTTCCGGTTGGCCGAGAAAAATTTCCTCCAGGTCGAATCCGGTGAGGTTTTTTATGCCGGTCAGCAATTTCCACAGGGCGAAAAACATGACCGCCATGGAGGGAACCACGATCACCGGCCAACTCCAGACCGCGAGGCTGCCGAGTTCGTCATTAAAAGCGGTCGGGTCCACCGAGGGGTAGGTTTTAACGATGACGCGGGCCAGGATGTAATTCAGCACGGCGCTGAAAAAGAACGAGGCGGCCAACAACCAACTGCAAAAGCGCAACAACTGCTCAAAATCAGCCCGGTTGTTCCTTTCCGCCAGGCGGGTTTCCACTTTTTGCACATCCATGATCTCTTTGTTGAACAAAAATGTGCGGACCAAGGGCCAGCGGGTCTTGAGGGAACCGATGACCACCACCCCGATAATCGCCGGAATCGCCGCCTCTTTGACCGCTATCCAAACCGGATCCATCTTGAGCAGGCCGATGCCGCCGGTCAGCAATACGCTGACGAAACCAAGAATGGAAAAGAGGTTGTATTTGCGGCGGCGGGCCAAGTCGTAAATGAAGTAACCGACCGGAAACAGCAGCGCCACGATCAAGACCTGCCACGCGACCAAGGGAAGCCATGCTTCTCCTTTTTTCAGGAGAAGAATCGGCAGAAAAATGTTCAGGCCGAGATTCAGCCAGAGATTTTCGCGCCGGTTTTGATTTGGACTTTGGGTGTCGGTTGCTTCTAGTGTCGATGCGTTCATGAATCGTTTTGCGGTTACCACCATCACTAAAGAAGCGGCTGAATTCAAATGAAAGCCAAAAAGATCCGCTGTGTCATCACCGCCGGGCCGACGCGCGAGCATCTCGACCCGGTCCGGTTTTTCAGCAACGGGTCGAGCGGGCGCATGGGCTACGCCCTGGCCGTGGCAGCGCTGGAGCGGGGCTGGGAGGTGGTTTTGATCAGTGGTCCGGTGTCGCTGGATCCGCCGGATGGCGCGCGGTTGGTGAAAATCGTGTCGGCGGATGATTTGCTGGCGGCGGCGGAAGCGGAGTTCGATTCCTGCGACGTGATCATTTTCTGCGCTGCGGTGGCCGATTTCCGGCCCGCCTCGCGCGAAACCGCCAAAGGGCAAAAGCACACGGGTCCCTTTTCCCTTGAGATGATTCCGAATCCGGACGTGGCCCGCACCCTCGGCGGACGGAAGCGCGCGCAATTGACGGTCGGTTTCGCGGCCGAGACCGATGACTTGGAGGCCAAGGCGAGCCGGAAACGGGTGAACAAGCACCTTGATTGGATCGTCGGAAATCTGGTGGGCGGGGGACGGCCATCCATGGAAGGCGGGGAAAACACCATTCTCCTGCTCGGCAAGAAAGGGGAGAGGTGGGAGTTTGGTCCCGCGCCGAAGGCGGACGTGGCCGACTTTATTCTCGGGAAAATCGCGCCGGTTTTGGAAAATCATGGGTAAGCGCAAACCAGATTCCCTGGAACGGGTGCTTGGCCGCCTCGACAATCTGGATGCGGTGAACCTGACCAACCTCGTGCAGCGCCTGGCGCGGGAACGGGCGTTGCTGGAGGCGGTTTTCAACGCCGTTCGCGAAGGAATTCTGATCATTGATGAGAACGGTCTGATCGAATACGCGAACGAGGCCGCCTCGCGCATGATCGGCATTCCGGAAGGGGATGCGGGGGAAGTTTCGCTTTGGAAAGTGTTGCCGGATTTGGCCCGCACCCTGCGGCCCGACCCGGAAGGACGGCGGAGGCCGCCGCCCGCTTTTCTCAAGGAATTCGCGCTGAGCTACCCCGAACCCCGTTACGTTCGGCTCTACATGGTTCCGTTTCGGGAAGATCATTTCGACAAAAGGCAGAACCGGCACGCGGTTATCCTAACCGACATCACGCGGGACAAGGAGACCGCCGAGGAATGGGTGGAGAGCGAGCGGGTGGCTTCCATATTGCTCCTGGCCGCCGGGGTGGCCCATGAAATCGGTAACCCGCTTAATTCCATCACCATTCACCTGCAATTAATGGGGCGCCAATTGGCCAAAATGGAAACCACCCCCGAAACGGCCCGCATCCGCAAAAGCCTGGACGTTTGTTCCGACGAGGTGGAGCGTCTTCATGGCATCATCACCCATTTTCTTCAAGCGGTGCGCCCGGCGCCCCCTGATTTGCGGGAGGTGAACCTGTTGGAAATTCTGGAGGAGGTGTTGAATTTTCAAAAAACGGAATTGGACAACCGCAAAATCCGGGTCGATGTCGAAATCAACAAGAACCTGCCCATGGTGCTGGGCGACCGCGACCAGCTCAAACAGGTGTTTTTCAATTTGGTGAAAAATTCCATGGAGGCGATGAAGATGGAAGGCCGCCTCAAGGTGCGCACCAACAGCGACGACGATTTTGTGTATTTGCAAATTGGCGATTCCGGGGAGGGGATTTCCCGTGAGGAAGTGAGCCGGGTGTTTGACGCCTATTACACCACGAAAAAAGGAGGCCACGGCCTTGGCCTGATGATTGTCGAGCGGATCATGCGCAACCACGGCGGTCAGGTTTCGATCGAAAGCGAGCCGGGTTTCGGCACCATCGTTTCCCTCCAGTTTCCGCACAAGGACCGGCGGGTGCGGTTGTTGAAAAATTGACTCACGGGACCAAAAAAGCCTGTGGCGCGGCCTCCACTCAACCCGGTGGCCGTTTTGCCTTCTTCATGAATTCGACCACGGAGAGAACCAGTCCCAGCCAGATCAGCACAAAGCCCCCGAACCGAACCATGCCGAACGGCTCCTTGTAAAGAAACACCCCAAGCAGAAGACTGGTGGTCGGAGCGATGAATTGAAGAATGCCCACCGTGGAAAGGGGGATCATGCGGGCGCCCGTGGCGAACAGCAGAAGGGGCACGGCGGTCACCACTCCGGAAGCCATGAGCAAAAGATGCCCGGGGAGGTCCAGTCTGCCGAGGGCGCCCGTTCCCTGAAATTGGTAGAAAAGCAGCGTGGCCACGGCCCATGGCAGCAGCAACGCCGTTTCCACGCCCAGCCCGGTCAGGGAACCGAGCTGCGATTGTTTGCGCAGCAATCCGTAAAACCCGAAAGAGAGGGCCAACCCCAACCCGACCCAGGGAAACGTTCCCGCATCCAAAAACAAAATACAGACTCCCGCAAAGGCAAGCAACAGGGCCGCCAGTTGCCGCCGGGAGATGGTTTCCCGAAGAACCGCGAAACCGAGCAGGGTGCTGATGAACGGAACCAGATAATAACCGAGACTGGTTTCAATGACCCGTTCATGATGAACGGCCCAGATGAAAATCAACCAGTTTCCGGACAGCAAAAGGCCGCTCAGCAAGCTCAGGCGCGCTTGACGGGCGGAGCGGAAAGCCCCGGCAAAGTCCGCCCAGCGGTTGCGCAGGCGAATCAACAGCAAAACGAAGAGCAGTGACCAGAGTATCCGGTGGTGGATCAATTCGTAGGCGCCGATGCCTTCCAATTCTTTCCAGAACAAAGGAACCAATCCCCAGATAAAAAAGGAAAGGGCGGTGATAAGGAGGCCCTGGAGTGATGATTTGAACAAGAGAAAACCCGGCTTGAAATTGGCCAGCCGAGCATGACAACCCGCGCCGGTTCGTAAAGCAGAAAGCCGTCAGGTCACAAGCGGTGCATCCGAAAGTTGTCGCACGGGTGCGCACATCCGGCGAAGGCCGAATGGTACCGTGGCATCGGGTCATCGCCCGATGAATGGGGTGAGACAACTTCGGGATGCACTGGGTCGGAAGCCGGGTTTTGGGCTGGTTGACACGGTTGCCGGCTTGATCACTACTGAAACTGTTGAACCGCGCTGTTAAAATTCTGGGTGAAATCAAGATTGTCCTCTTCGCGACCATTGGCGAATGGATCGAGGACAGGATGATGCTGCACGCGGCCGGCTTGGCGTTCTACATGATTTTCTCGCTGGCGCCGCTCATGATCATTCTGGTGGCGTTGTCCGGGTGGATTTTCGGAGACCAGGCGGCCGCCGGGCAACTGTCCGAATTCATGGAGGATCTGATGGGGGCGGAACTCGCGTTGGTGATCGAGGGGTTTGTCAACAGCGTGGTTCAACAACAGGCCGGGGTGTGGGCGACTCTGCTGGGAACCGGTATTTTGGTGTTTGCCGCCACCACCGTGATCGCGCAGTTGAAGGATTCGCTCAACGCGGTTTGGAATGTGAAAACCAAGCAGGGCGAGGGGTTGAAAGCGTTTTTGGTGGACCGGTTTTTGGCCCTCGGTTTCATTTTGGCGCTGGCCGGTATATTGGGTTGTTTGGTCATGGTGGATGCGATCCTCGCGTTTTTGGGACCGTGGCTGGAGGGTTGGATACCCGGGGGAACCACTTTTTGGGCAATACTGAACTCGATGTTGGCCTTGGTGGTCACGACCCTGTTGTTTGCCATCATTTACAAATTCCTGCCCGATATCCGGGTGAAGTGGTCCGATGTGTGGATTGGAGCACTGGTGACCGCGGTGTTGTTTTGGGTTGGCCGCGTGGCGATCGGAATCTACTTGGCGAGCGGTGCCGTCGCATCCGCTTACGGGGCGGCGGGCTCGGTTGTGGTTTTTTTGGTCTGGGTTTACTACAACGCCATGGTGGTTTTCATCGGGGCGGAGTTTACCCGGGTCTATTCCACGCGCTACGGCGCCACGGTGGAGACCCGCCGCTTCGTCCGTTTCATGACCAGGGACATTCCGGAATGGGCCAAGCGGGTTCCCCGCAAACCGTTGGAAAAATTGGAGCGGAAATTCAAAGAGCGAAGGGAAGCCAAAGGGACATCGTCCGCCGGGCGGGAGGAAAAACCCGGCCGCGAACCAACCTCCCGGCGAAAAAAACGGGATTGAGCCCATCGGGTTTTCCGGCCGGTGGGAAGGGAGGGATTGGGCGGCACCCGGTCTGCCGGACTCATTGCAGGCCGAAGTGAACCTCACTGCCGGAACCTGAGGCGCCCCCTTGGGCGGTGAGGCGTTCGCCTTCCACTTTTTCCGTGGAAAGCAGGTAGTCCCGCACGGTTTCTTCCCGCTCCTTGGCCAGCGCCAGCAGGTCTTCATCGGAGACGGTGATGGTCTCCAGCAAACGCTGCTTCATCTCCGCGTAAGCGGGCGGGACGAGTTCCGGTTCCAAGGCGTCGTCGGCGGGTCTTTCCGGATCGGGTTGTCCCGTTTCCTCCGATTTTTGGGCGGAGGGCGGTTCGGGTTCATCCTCCGGCCGCGTGCCGCTTGCCGAGCGTTCCCGCTCCAACACGCTGGAAGCAACCACCCGGCGGCGCAGGTTGCCGAAAAAGGTCTCGTGGGCCGCTTCCGTGGAGACGGCGGGTTGTTCAGCGGTCTCTTCCCCGGGAACGGGGGGCGGCCCGGTTTCTTCCGAAGGTTGCGGGTCGGTTTCCTCCCCGGCGGTGCTTTGCGCCGGGGGTTGCGCAACGGCGAACTCCGGCTCTTTGGCGGGCGCGGGCGGAAACCGATGGAAATAATACGCGGTCAAAAAATCCTCTTCCAGCGCTTCGCGGGCATTCTCAGGCCGCCGTCCGTTGGCCCCTTCCCAATAGGCCATGACCGCTTCACCGAGACGCAGGCGGGCCAATGCGGTCGCATCGGCGTCGGGGAAAAAGCGTCCCTCGATCTCCAAGTTCAGCGCCGGGCGTTCGTGGAGAATGGTGGCCAGTTCCTCCAATTTGGACCGGGCGTCGGTGGAGAGATCGGCCGACCCTCCGGTGAACGAGATGAAGGAAAGTTCCTCCCCGCGTCCGCCAAACAAACTGCCCAGCATGGAAAAGGGGGCGGCGGCGATGCGGGTGACCACGTTGGAGAGCGTTTGTGTAATAATGCCGGCAATACTGAATTGCGGATCATCCAGATCGCCGCTGATGGGCAGGTCCAGAGAGATTTGGCCCCGTCGGTCCCGTAAAATGGAGAGGGCCAAATCCAGCGGCAGGCTGATCGCGTCGGGGCTGTCCACCCGGTCACCCAGGCGGAGTTGATCGAATACGGTGGAGGTTCCGGCGTCGAGCGAGCGATCCTCAATCCGGGTGTCGGCATCGAGGTTGAGTCTGCCTTGGGCGAGGGCTCTCCCGATGTGCCGACCGGTGTAGGGCGAGAGGGCGGGGAGGTTGTAACCGTCGATCCGGACGCGCAAATCAGTGAAAACGTCGGCGGCCATCGGGCTGATTTCCCCTTCAATGCGCAAATCGGAGGAGCGGTCCACCCGGCTGCTCAAGTTGACGGTCGAGCGGGAGGAGGGATCGGTTGAAACATTGCCCAGTTCCAGTTGCAAGGGGTCCAGCAGCAGGGAGAATTCCGGGGAGACCGACTGGTCCCGCAGGCGGATGCGGGCGTCTTCGATTCGCAACTGGGCCAAGAGGGCCGCAAACGCGGTATCGGCGGGTGTTTCGGCGGGTTCGTCCCTGACCTCGGCGGGATC
>PXDN01000073.1 GCA_003566375.1 Opitutia bacterium | reverse complement strand
GGGAGGAGGGATGCGACGGCTGCTCGTTTTTATCGGATCATTTCGACGGCGCGAACCTGCACCTCCCGCATCACGACGTGACACTGCTCGCCGTCTCCCGCGCGCCGCTCGATGAGCTGCTGGGCTATAAGGAGCGAATGGGATGGCGCTTCAAATGGGTTTCGTCGCACGGCAGTGATTTCAACTATGATTTTAATGCCTCGTCGCCGCCCGGGGCAGAGAAGATTCTCTACAACTTCGAGGAAATCGACGCTGGCGATGCCGGCGAGGAGCATCACGGAATCAGTGTATTTTATAAGAATCTGAAAGGGGAGATTTTTCACACCTATTCGTGCTACGCTCGCGGAGTGGATATTCTGTGCGGAACCCACAACCTCCTCGATCTGACCCCGCTGGGCCGAAACGAAAAGAGCACCATGGATTGGGTTCGGTTGCACGATCAATATGAAAGATGCTGACGATGTTCGGCGTTGGCCGTTCTCGGTTTCGTGGCGGAGGCCGAAGTTAAGGTTCAAAATACTCGCCTACCTTGTGTAAACAAAGAACGGATGCAGCTCCGCACCCTGGTTACGGCAGTCCTCATGTAACGGTTGAAATGCGGCATTCTTGACTTTT
The DNA here is from genome assembly GCA_003566375.1 of Opitutia bacterium. Lineage (GTDB taxonomy): Bacteria > Verrucomicrobiota > Verrucomicrobiia > Opitutales > T3Sed10-336 > T3Sed10-336. The sequence continues at coordinate 5,920 of PXDN01000073.1, read as the reverse complement.
TTAACCGCTGAAGCACGATGGTGGTGGTGATTACGTCGCAACGAAGGATGCGTCCATGGCGGCCCAGTTGGGCATTTTTCTGGGTGATACCGATAACGGGATTGGGATTGAACGCCGATATGGCGCAAGATTCCCTTTCCTCGGTTTGGAAATGGAGCATCGAAAACGAACCCGCCTACGGCGCGGAAGAACTGCGCCGAAAGGCCGCGGAAATTTCGGAGCAAGCTGTTTACCGGGAACGTTGGCCAACCTTTTCGGTTGAGGCCGCCGGGGATTACGGGCAACGGGTTCGACCGGGTGAGGAACGTGACCGGGGATTGGCCGGCCGGGGCGACATTCTGGCCCGGTTGGAATGGACTCTGGTCGAAAGTTCCCGGGGTGTGAGGGAAAGGGCTGTCGCTTTGCGGCGGGCCGGTCTCGTTGAATCAGGCGCGGCGCGTGACGTGACTTTCCGCGCAATGGTGGGCCGGACTTATGTCGAAGCCGCTTTCGAATTGGACCGGCACACGATCCTTGGGGCTCATCGCGACGCCTTTCAAGGGGTCGCCGACTTGGCGGAGTTGCGTGTTCGGGAGGGGGTTGAGCCGGCGTTTGCGCTGGAATGGTTGGAGGGTAGAATAAAGGACTTGGCGGTGGTCTTGAAAGAGTCGGGAGAATCCAGGGATCTGCGTTTGCTTCAACTCGGAATTCTCAGCGGTCGGGCGGTGAGTCCCCACCCTGTTTTTTTGAAGGAAGAGGCGCTTGCCAACATGATCAAGGCCGCTTCCCGCACGGACAATCCCGCCGTCGCGGCTCTTCGCTTGGAGGCTGACGCGATTCGTTCCGAAGCGGAAGCGGCTGGAGTAAACGGCCTTTGGCAGGTCACCGCTTTTGGCGCCGCGGGACCCTATTTTTCGGAGGCGTTTGATCGTTCGATGGAGGCCGAGTATTTCGGAGGGGTTCGACTAACTTGGTCACCCGACACGGCATCGGTGCGACAATCCAGAGCCTTGGCTGAGCGACACCGCGCCCGTGCTTTGCGGGAGGATGCCCGCAGCCAGTCTCGGAAACTGGAGAGGCGGATTGCCGAAATCGAAAGGGTCGCGGATGGATTTGCCAACCGGACGGCTGATTTGAACGAGGCTGTTCACCGGGCCGCCGTGGCGGTCAACGGAACCCGAATGCGATGGGAAGAGGGCTTGGGCGGATGGCGGGAATGGCTGGATGCAAAGGAAACATTGGTCAATGCCCGCTTGAAAGAGCTGGATTGGCGGCATCAATGCGCTTTGCTGGTTGTTGAGTATGCGGAAATCACCAATCGAATGCCGGATTTGCCCGGCTGGCTCGGTCAATCCGCGGAGGGTGATGCGTCATGAGGAAACAACGACCGGTTTTTCAAGCGCCGACCTTGATCGGTTGCATGGCTTTGGCGGGCTTGGTGGCCTGTGGGGGTGATAAGATGGAGTCCTCTTCGGCAACCGGTTTACCCGAGGTTGCCGTAGTGGAGTTGCGGAAAGAAACCGTGGAAATTCGGCGTGAGTGGCAGGGTGTTTTAACGCCATTGCGAACCTTTACGGTGACCGCTCCCGAAGCGGGGGAAATGGTCGCGTTGGAAGTGAGCGACGGGCAGATTGTTCAGGCCGGGGACTTGCTGGCCAGGATGGATGGACCGGAATTAAGCGCGCGGCAGACTGTCCTGAACGAACGGGAGGAAGCTTTGCGGGGGGAATGGAAACGCTGGCGTCGCCTGGCGGAAGCCGGAGCGGCGGGTCCTTCGGAAGTGGAAAGCGCAAAGCTGAGATTGCTTGAAGTGGAGGAATCGCTCGCCGGTTTGGAAGCCCGGCTTCGCGCGCTCGAATTGCGCGCGCCGATTACGGGAGTTATCAGCGGTTTACTGGTGTCATCCGGGTCAAACGTCTCGGCGGGGGATACCATTTTAAATATCCAGAACCTTGAATCACTGGGAGTTCGCTTGCGCCTGCCGGCAAGGGAACGGACTTATTTGGACCGAATGGCAGCCCTGGTATTGGAAACGGGCGCCAATGCGGTTTTGCCCATTCAAAAGATAGTTTCAGTTGAAACCCCTTTGATTCCCCTGGGATACACCGATGTTGAGGTATGGGTTGGTGAAATCCCGGAAGCATCCAAACCGGTTTCCCGCGAAGCCACCTTGATTTACCGAATCGAAAGGGAAGTGGTGTTGTTGCCTTGGACCTCGGTAGCGCGGGAAGGCGACGATCATTGGATAGCGGTTGTGAAAGGTGATCCCGAAACCGTGGAGCGGAGGCGGGTCCGTTTGGGAACGGGACAGGCGAACGGTATCGAAGTGGTGGAAGGTGTTGATGCGGGGGAGCGGGTGTTGCGCTACGAACCGCGTTCCCAACCGGAGGGAGCAGAGGTTTTGGCCCGTTTGTGGGAACGCTGAAACGCCATGCGACGTTTTTTTCACTCAACACTGCAAGCCTTGGCCGGTTTCCGAATCGCCATGGCGGCCATGACCGTTTTGTTGGTGATCCTTGCCGTGGTGGCCATTTTGCGGATGCCGTTGCAGCTCCTTCCCGATGTTCGCTACCCCCAAATTCGGATTATCAGTGACCTTCCCGGCCAAACCGCTTCCGTCATCGAAGAAGCGGTGAACGAACCGCTGGAGGCTGTCCTCGTTGGAATTCCGGGAGTCAGACGCATGGAAAGCCGCTCCGGGGACGGGCGTTCCTACATCGATCTATTTTTTCAGCAAAATCAGGATATCGAACGCGCGGTTCGGGAAGTCTCACAAGCCGTTCAGCTTGGACGATCACAAATGCCCTCCGGATTTCCCGAACCCCGCATTTTTGAAGTTGCCACATCCGAAGAACCCGCCATGCGTTTCGCCTTCGGGGCATCGCACCTGACCGCCGCCGAAATGCGGCAAAAACTGCGCTCCAGCCTCTTGCCCCGTTTGAGGGCGATTGAGGGAGTTGACGTTGTGTTCATCGGACGGGAGGAAAATCCGGAATTGGTGGTGGAAGTCGATCCCAGCAGCCAGCGGTCACTTGGAATTTCCTTGGATGAAGTGGAACAGCTGTTGTTGGAATCAACGGCGCCTCCGTTTGGCGGGCGATTATTAACCGCGGATTTCGAAGGTGTTGGCGTCTTGGGAGAAGCGGTATGGGACGCCCAGCGCCTCCTTGAGAGAACATTGAATCCCGCCGGAGAATCCCACTCCCCCTTGCCATTGAATAGTTTTGCCCATGCCCGCCGGGCACCATCGGAAACCAGTTTGCGGACCAGGCTGGACGGGGAGCCGGCCGTATTGGTGACCGTTCACCGCACGAGACAAGCCCAATCCCTTCGCACCTCCCAAGCCGTTTTGGCCGCTGTGGACCGTGTCATGGAGCAAGACGGTTTCGAAAACGTTCGGGCAACCCTGCTGTTTGATGATGCGGTGGTAACCCGGGGAGCGGTCCAGAGCGTTTTGGTGGCCGCCGTTATCGGATCATTACTGGCCATGGGGCTGGTGATGGGGGTTCTTCGGCAAGGCCGCAAAGTGGTGTTGGTCGGCGTGGTGGTGCTGGCCAGTCTGGCCGCCGCCATTCTCGCCTTGGCCGCCGCCGGAATGAGCCTGAATCTGCTGACCTTGGCAGGGCTTCTGATATCGGTTGGCTTGAGTTTGGATTATGCGATCATTTATTTCGACCGGTTGGAAAGGCTCGAAGCAGAACATAAACCCATCAAGGCCATGCTGGACGTGGCGGGCCCGTTATTGGGGGCTTTGCTAACGACCGTTGCCGCCGTGGCGCCGTTTCTGCTGGTGCGGGGCTTGGTCGCCGAACTGTTCCGCCCTTTGATCATAACAGTGATTTTGTGCGCCTTGTTCGCTTATGTTTCGGCTTTCGTTCTGTTGCCGGTTTTTACTCCCGATGTTCCGCAAAGGGGTGGGATAGCTCCCGCGCGGGATCGCCGTTGGCGGGGGAGGGCTTGGAGGGTGAGCCAGCGTCCATGGGTTGCTTGGCCCGCGTTCATTCTTTTGTTTATGGTCTTGGGATTGGTTGGACGGATGATGCCCTTTGAAGTGCTGCCGGCCGTGGACGATGGTTTCGTTGAATTGCGCATAGTCCATCCCGCCGGTATTTCACCTGACAGGATGGATGAAATGACCCGCCGGGTGGAGCGGGAATTGATGGGAGTTGAGGGCACTGATGCCCTCTTCACAACCGTGGGCGGTTATTTCCGGGAAGGGTTGCCTTCATTCCGTTCCGGCACCGCCAATTTCATGGTGCGGGTGAATACCGATTCAGGTCAACGGCCTTCCCAAGCCTGGGCGGAGGATGCCAGAAAGGCCATGGAGCACCTGAAAATCCATGACTTGAGCACCAGGGTGACTTTGCCGCGCATTCGTGGTGTTCGCACCCGATTGTCCGAAGCTGATATTGAAGTCGTATTGACCCGTCCGGACGGGGATCTGCTCGCTCTGGCCGAAACCGAAATCAAGGTCGAAGAAGCATTGCGCGGAGTCGCCGGCTTGACTGATGTGCAAAGAATGCGCGGCGGAGTCAGTCCCCGTTGGCGCATCGAACCGGACCATGGTGCGCTTTCCCTTTATGCTGTCTCAAACGGGGATTTGCAAAAAGCGGTTTCCTACACGATGGAAGGCACGGTCTTGCGTGAACGCATGGAAAAAGGGGATCCATTGGCTTTGCGGGTGCGTTATGACCGGCGGAAAGCCGGCGGGCCGCATGATTTGGAACGGGTGGTGATTCCTTCCCGGAATGGGGATTGGATTCATCTCGCCGAAGTCGCCGATTTTAATCTGATCGAAGAACCAACGCACATTGAGCGCCGCGAAAACCAGCGGGTTGTTCGCATTAGCGGCCAGTTGGCCCCCGAAGCCCCTGGACCGGGAGTTGTGGCGGCGGAAGTTGAGCGGGTTCTGCGGGATTTGAAATTATCGGATGGCGTGAGCTGGTGGCTTGAAGGGGAGATCGAGGCATTGGAAGAGACGCGCCGCACCTTTGCCCTATCCCTGGCTTTGGCGCTTTTAATCGTTTTGGTTATCATCACTGTTCAATACAGCTCGCTGGTATGGGCGTTGGCTGGTTGGCTGGTCATTCCATTGAGTGGTTTGGGGGCGTTGCTTTTGCTCGGGCTGAAAAGCCAACCGTTGGACGCCATGGTGTTGGCGGGTTTGTTGATTTCCGTCGGGATCGTTGCCAACAGCGTCATCCTGGTGCTTTCGGAAGCGCGTTGGAACCTGAAAGCCGGAAGAAACAATAATCTGTCCGAGGCATTGGCATTGGCCAGTCGGGGACGAATTCGACCGATCAGCCTTACCGTGGCAAGCACGGTGTTGGGAATGAGCCCCCTGCTTCTGGGAGGGAGCGAGGTTTTCGGTTTATTGCAACCCCTGGCCATTGCCCTGACAGGCTCGCTTTTGCTGTCCATTCCTTTGGCCTGTGTCCTATTGCCAGCCGTTCTGATGTCGATGGATTCCTTGATTGGAAATTTAACCAGAAAGGTTAAATCGTAGAGAAAATCCCAGGTATCACGTCCCCCGCTGACGGACGGCTTCGAAAAGAGTGATAACGGCGGCCATGGCCACGTTGAGGGAATCAGCCCGACCGGCCATGGGGATGCGCAGGCGGAGATTCGCCGCCGCCAGCCATTCGTCGGTCAGGCCGTATTGCTCGCTGCCCATCAAAATCGCCAACGGTCCCCGCAAATCGGCTTCCGTGTAAAGAAGGTCGGTGTGCGGCGTGGTGGCGGCCAGCCGGATGCCGCGTTCTTGGAGAAAAGCCACCAGGGTTGCCCGGTCGGTCACCACGGTCGGTGTGGAGAACATCACGCCCGTGGAAGCGCGGACCACGTTGGGGTTGAAGAGGTCGGTCACTTGATCGCAAACGATGACCGCGTCCGCTCCGGCCGCGTCGGCGGCGCGCAGGAGCGTGCCGAGGTTGCCCGGTTT
>PXDN01000268.1 GCA_003566375.1 Opitutia bacterium | reverse complement strand
GCCAGCGGGGGCGTCCGGACCACGTCCGAGCACAAACGGTAATAAAAATCCTCGCGGAAATTTCCCGCTTTCATTTCACCGTCCAGGTCCCGAATCGATGGACGGGGTCAAATCGATGGACGGGGTCAGGCTGAGTATCTCGACGTTTCGGTCACCCATATCGCAATACTCAGCCTGACCCCTTGCCCCCCTCGCTGACCCTTTCCGGCTTTCTTAATCAAGGATTTATAAATTATAAAAAACTTGATGTTCCCAGAAAAATTTATACAGTTTCGATATTATGCAGCACTCCGCCACTCCGCCACTCCGCCACTCCGCCGTCTTTTGGTGTTGATTTTTGTATTGCTTACATTGTTAGTCCGTCTGAGCAAACGAATTTTAGGGGAAGCGTTCTCTCCTTTTCCCGTCGAAATTCGTCACGATCATTAATCCAAGTTGGGCGACCCCGTGCCCCACCCACACAGAAAAATGGTAACTTTACGCATGTGGTTTGGGTCACCTTTGGTTATGATTTTGGCTAAGCATTAACCAATTTGCATTCGCCATTTTTGATATTATAAATCTTATAAAAATAAATACAAAAGTCTATAAATCATATATTAATTAAATGAATGTTTTAAGCTTAAAGTCTTATTGCCTTGTAAATTTGTCGGTTTGTTTGATTGTCAACGTATCCCTTTCGAGTTATGTTAGTGGATGTGATTATCATGAGCCATTTTATTACGATGGAAATGAATACAAGAAACTTGTTAAACAAGAGATCAAAACATATATATATGAAAGTGAGGGAGGGAGTCCTGATTCGTCAAATAGTGATATCATAAATCAGTCATATAAAGAGAGTATTCATGATACTTTTTTAGCTCCTCCAAATTGTGGTCCACTAGAATGGAAAGTTGAATATGGAGTTCATAACAGGGATCAAATTACTCACTTTCCACCATCCGATCCATATTGGTATAAACTTCATTATGCTTTCGATAATCTAGACAATCAAGGCTGGGTATGCTATGATCCTCAATCGCCTCCATGTTCATGGTATGATTCATATTCATCTGGTGGATCAATCAGTGAGCCTTGGCCATTGCCCGGCAGCTTTGGAGATTATCAAAATTGGGATTATGAACTTGTTGAGAGTACATCCACTAAGAAACATGAAAGGTGGACAAAGGTTCAAAATAATAACTATAACGATGGTTACAGTTGGCAAGACACTGAAATTAAATGGATTTTTGAAATAATTTGGGAATATTCCGAGCCTATTCAATGTGATTTATAATGATTGATTAGTATCAATAAACCAATCTGAAATTCAATTCTTATGGTAAATAATTCCTATACTTTAAATTTTGTCTTGGTGATATTGGTGTTTATTCCCGGTTTTTCGGTTTTTTCGGCATCGGATGCCACGCAACCGGTCGGAATTCGGGACCTGCGGGACGCGACTCCCGAAGAGCGAGACCGCTTGCTGGAACGGATGCGACAGGAAAGGGAAGAAAGGATCGAACGCTGGCACAGTTTGCCTGAGGAGGAACGCGAGGCGATTCGGCAAAGAAACCGCCGTATTGAGGAAAACCAAGCGCGCCGACTGGCCGAGAGTCGGCTGTTTAACAGTCTTTCGGACGAAGAGAGGAAAATTTTCGTCGAAAAAAGGCTCGAACGCATTCGGGCCAAAACCGCTGAAAAGACCGGCATGGCGTTGGCGGAGTTTGTCGATGTTCCAGAATCTCCCGGCACGGGAAAGCTCTCCTCCAAACCTGAAAGGGCTATTGACCAATGGCAGTTTATCTCCGTGGTCCGAATGGGCGGGGATCAGCAGTTCAGTCTGCGCAATCCTTGGGAGGACCTGAGTTTTTGGGCGACTCTTGGAGAAACCCGGGAGGGCATTCGCATAATCGGGTTTTCACCTGGCGAAAACGCCTTGGAAATTAGTGACGGCACCGATTCCAAGCAAATTCCGCTGGGAGGTAGCGGTCTTCATGCGGAAGTCGATGTTTTTGAACTGGCCCAAAATCCGGAAAACTGGAAACCCGCTTTTCAAGACTTCTTCGGAAAGTGGAGGCTTGCTTCGAAAACAGAACCAAGTTTGCGGGAACTGGATCAGCAATTCAAAGTAATTGCCGCGAAAGTATCGGAAAATCGAAATCTCATGCGTCAATTGGGGCGGGAGGACGCTATTGATTCACAAGAACGCGCCCGCCGTATGAGAGATCTGACCAACCAAAATGGCGCATTGTTTGCCAAGGCGGAAAAAATCACCGGCAAAATTGTTAACCGATTGGAGGAGATTCCGGGTTTCAGCGGGAACGACTTGGAAATCGCTTCCCGAATGACAAGACCGATGCTAATGGTTTACCCATTGGATTGACTTCCCAGACAGGGAAGTTGCGTGTGGGCATCGCTCATGTTTTCAGTCTTTTTCCTCAAACGGGTTTCACCCTTGTCGGTTCAACTGTCCCCGCCGTTGCCGTGGATGTGTTTGCGGACGGTGCGGCGGTCGAGTTGAAGGCGCCGGGAGACTTCTTCGTAGGTTCCGTATCGGCGGTGGAGGAGTTGGCTGTAGCGGCTGAGCAATTCCGCCGCGGTCCACCGGCCTTCCGCGAACGCGGCGGCCAAATCATCTTCCGCGCGGGTGGCGGCGCCGGGTTCGTAGGTTCCGCGCAGGGCGATGCCGCGCAGGCATTGTTCCAACTCCCGGAAGTTGCCCGGCCATGGATGGTCGGGAGGCAGGTGTTCCGCCATCCATGCGGTGGCTTCGCGGGTGAAGGCGGGCGCTTCTCCGGAGCCCACGATGCGGGCGGCGGTGAAAGCGACCAGGTTTTCGAGGTCGCCGGGGGAGTCGGCCAGCTGTTCGGCCAGCGGGGGCGTCCGGACCACGTCCGAGCACAAACGGTAATAAAAATCCTCGCGGAAATTTCCCGCTTTCATTTCACCGGCCAGGTCCCGGTTGGTGGCGGCGATGATTTTCCCCTCGAATTTCCGGGCCGTGGTTTCGCCGATGCGGGAGAAGGTCCGGGCCTGCAGCACGCGGAGCAACTTGACTTGAACGGATGGGTCCACCTCACCGATCTCATCCAGGAAAACCGCCCCGTGCGGCCCGCACGCCTCCAGCCAGCCTTCCCGATCCTGGAGGGCGCCGGTGAAGGCCCCTTTGCGGTGGCCGAAGAGTTCCGACTCGATCAAAGTCGGGGAGAGGGCGGCGAGATTGAGGGGATAGAACGATCCGGCGAAACTCTCCTCAAACGCGCGGCTTTTCGAGTCGAACGGAATGAACCGGGAAAGGCCGATGGCCCGCGCGGCCAGTTCTTTCCCGCTGCCGGTGGGGCCGATGATCAGCGTGGTCATGTCCTCCATCCGGTTGTAGAGCGTCCGCCGGTAGCGGCGGAGATCATGGGTGAAAATCGATTGCCAGATGGCGGCGCGGAGGCGGGTGATGGGGCGCGATCCGCCGGCCAGATGGCGGAAAATTTGAAAAAACGCCCGCCGGATTTGAAAGAAAAAGGCGAAGACATGCTCCGGGCGGTAATCCTCAAACAACGGTTCTTCGCCGAAAACCAGATACCGGTCGGCCTGTTCCCGGAATTCACCGTAAAACCCGACCCGTTCCTTGCGGGATTCGTTCCCGGCGCGCAGCCCCGCTTCCACGGTTTGGTCGAATTTCGTCCTGAACAAGTGAAACAAGTAAAACAAAACCACGCCCTCATAAGTTTCCCGTTCCCGCGCGCCGCGGGGCGGTTTGTTGCCGTGGGATTTCCGCAGGACGTCGGCGAGCGCGGCGGCCTTCTCCTGCAAGAGCGCGACATTCGGGTGGATGGCGTCCCAATCGTTGCGCTGATTCCAGTCCGCCCCGTGTTCGGTGAAATCGTGACCGAGGGCCTCCCGTTCGGCCTCGATGCGTTCGGGCAGGAAAGGGTTGCAATAAACCAGCCGGCTGATCGCGACGGCGAGGGATTCTTGTTCCGAGGTCATGGCGGTTGAAGCGTTTTTCGGCACGTCCGCACTTTTGACCCGGAAAAGCGGCGCGGCAAGCCGCGATCTTTGAGGGAATCATAACAGGGCCTTATTTTTATCCCATTGATCCACGCAAATTTTCATGCATTCACGAATTTCCCACCGTTTTTTTTCTTGATCGTTTTTTGGGGGATGGACTAAATGACCGCATGTTTCTGCTTTCCAATATCCCATGTTTTTCCCTAAGGTGCCTTTGTTGCTTCATGGTGCCCTAAATTTTGTTTTATGGTGATCTCTCCCAGCAAGGGCAAGCAGGTCGGATGGTTCACGATCCTTGCGGTTTTTTTCTGGGCTCTGGGGGCCGGAACGCTCGTGTCGGCTGAGGGGGATGGTTCCGGAACAGTTGGCCCCGTTCGGGTGCAAACGATTCAATTGGAAGCCGGTTGGAATGCCGTATACTTGGAAGTGGAACCCTTGTTGAAAACGCCGGGAGCCCTTTTTTCGGGCACCCCGATCGACATCGCCGCCGCCTACTTTCGTCCGGTTACCCCGATGGAATTCATCAACAGTCCCAACGAAATTCTCCCGGATCGCAAAGGGTGGAGCGTTTGGTACTCACCTGAGCGGGACGACGCTTTGCTCAGCAATCTTCATGTGGTCGAGGCCCATCAGGCTTACTTGATCCACTCGACCGAAGACTACCTTTGGTCGCTTGAAGGGACGCCTTTCCACGGTTCTTCCCGCTGGCATCCCCATGCCTTCAGTTTGGTGGGGTTTCCCGTGGACGGGGACGCGCGGCCGACGCTGGCCAACTTCTTCGCCGGGGCGGGGGCGCATGCGCCGCTTAGAATGTACCGCCTTGAAGGCGGGTTGTGGACGCTGGTGGATAATCCGGCCCAAACCATGATGGAGCCGGGTGCCGCCTACTGGATTTACAGCAAAGGGGCATCCCGATTCAGAGGTCCCTTGTCCGTCAATTTTTTCAACAGTTCGGCGGGAGGATTGGTTTTTTCGGAAAATACCGAGTCGCGCCGGGTGGAGTTTGCCAACGTATCCGTGTTTCCACAACAACTGACCATCTCGATTGAGCCGGGTCCGAACGGACCGCTCCCCATGGCCTATTTGGTGCGGATGCTCAACACCACGGAAAAGGCGATGGACCTGATCTCCATTCCTTTCGCCGGGGTGATCGATCTGGGACCGTTGGAACCGGGCGAGTCATTCGCGATGGATTTGGAGGTCATGCAAGAGGAGGTCACGCTTCCCTTTATGGGGTCCACGCTTTCCATCACCTCAGATGCCGGAGTTCGAAAAGAGATCCCCCTGATTTCAGTTCGCCGGGATCTCATCAACCGTTAATCAGAAATGTTACCCCCAACCTTGAATCCCCGCTTTTCCAACCCTCTGTTCCGCATGTCCATTACGCTGAAAAGCCTTGTCTTCCTATCGACGGTTTTGGCCCTCGCGCCGATCATCCTGGCCGGCACTCATCCCTCCAGGGGCTTGTGGGTGGGCGAGGTGGCCTTGCAGGCGGTGAACGAGGCGACGGGCGCGGTCGGAGATTCCAACACCTTTGAGTTTTCCGATCCGGCGCTGCCGACCCCGACGGCCGATACCGCTTACCTTCGGTTGATTTTGCACGTGAACGGAGCGGGGCAGGTGCAATTGCTGAAAAGTGTCGCCATTGTGGAGAAAGACGGGGGAAACGGGGTTTTGCTGATTACCGATCCCTCCCTGTATCCCAATTTTCCGGGAATCGCCAAACGCATCGCCTCCGCGTTTTACGATTTCGGGGATTCAAAGGCGGTGGGAGCGGTGCAACAATTGGTGGACACCGCGACCTGGGTGGCGGTCCCTTTGGCCCTGCAGGGAAGGTCGCAAGCTGGCATTCGTGAGGAAGTGCTGGCCAAGTTGGGGGAAATCGTGGCGGGCGCCGATGTCAATACCGCCTACCTCAACCGGGGAACTGGAGCGGTTTCCTTTTTAACCGACGAGTTTTTCTCTTTGGAGGAGGTTTTGCGGATCGCCGACGCCACTGCCGAATTAGTGCACACGAATGTCTTGGAGGCGTCGGACTTTGCCTATGATCGGGATGCCGGGACCTATGCTCCCTTTCCTTCGGATCCCCTCGGGGGCGGTTTTTCCACCGTGGTTGCGGCCGCGGAAGCCTTGCGGGATGCCTCCTTTTATGGGGACGAGCGGGGAATTGAAGCGATTGTGGGAGTGGTCATGGCGGCGGCCTCCGCAGTGGCTGAAATGTCGGCGGAAGCCGAATTGCCGGAGAAACGTGACCGGGCCCGGTTGGCGGCGGAAGCGGAATGGCACAACGCCGCTGATTTGGATCAGGAGCACAACCGTTTTCTGGCCAGCGGCACATTCAGGGGTTTGCCTGAAACCCTGGTGCCCGTTGCGGTGGAGCAAGCGATGCAAGCTCTCGGGCGCGGAGAAACGGGGACTGCCCTCCGCGGTTCGGTTCGGGATGCCCTTCTGCAAACCATCGGCGTTCAGGATGCCTATGCCCAAGCGGAAACCATCAAAAGCAATTCGCTTTGGCAGGATCCCCGATCCAGGCTGGCGGTGGACTC
>PXDN01000021.1 GCA_003566375.1 Opitutia bacterium | reverse complement strand
CGTTTCAGTCATCCGACAAGGCCGGATGCCACAGTCTGGGATAACCGTTAGGAGAGGAAACCATACCGGCGGATCGTGCGACGGCGGCCATGTCCCGGTGCTTGCGAACATAGAGCCGTTTTGAACCGGGTCCGGGTGTCAGCGAAAACAACCTTGGAATCGAAACTTCAATGACAAGCGTCCGATGATCACCACCACACTTTTTTTATTATCATTAATCGGCAAAAATAATTTCACTTAAGTTCTTAAAAACTGCTAGTCAATGTTTTACATAATAAAAAATAATTTAAATTTTTGTTGCATTTATAATATGCATTTTATTAATTGGGAGCTTTCCTAATAATCTTTGTTGGTCGCGTTATGTAATTAATTTTGTCAAATTGTTGTATAAGAACGACTTTGATGTTTGCAGTGTATTTGAATGATGCATGATTCTAGCGATCCAATGTTCAGTTTGACAAAAGGGGCATAGTCCACGACAACTCAACTAAAGAGATTAGGTACAATAACAAACTAAAAACATTATGAAAAATCATCTTCTCTTCTCTTCTCTTCTCTTCTCTTCTTTTTGTTAGTTTCACAAAGGGATCAAGTTGTAATTATTGGGGTCCTCTTCCCGGGCATTCGGGGAGTACGAAGTACCAAACTGATAAATTTATTCAAGAACATTTTAAAACCGGTGAGGCTTCTTCATGGGGTGAAGGATGGTCGACCGAAGGTGAGTTTACAACTTTATATACAGACTCAGCAATTTTCAATATTCCAGGTGTGTATCCGGATTGCAGCCAGGTAGATACAATCATTTATCACCAGATTTCTGAAGTAGACACTAAATCTTATGAAAATAATGATTTGATATATGTGTATTTGTTGGATTTGGATTGTAAACAAATTAACTGGGGCGAGTATGATGGACATCACATTATATTCACCCTTGATGGCTGGGACTACGGTTGGTGTTCTGCCTCATCTCCAATTGGTCAAGGATGGCACCTTTGGGACTATTCTCTTGAGCTTGATACTCCTACACTTAAAATCCAATTATGGAATCACACGAATTTTAGCCATGAAGTTTCCGGGGGCGGAGGGCATTATGTTGATGAATATAGTGAGGTTAAATACAATTATATACGTGAGGATGCCATCTAATTGAAAAGCAATTTTGCTATATCATTACATTAAGCATTATATGTATAAAAAAAATTCCTTTTTCGGCTGTTTTTTTATTATTTTGTTTGGTTTTATTCATGGCTATGCTGACTCACGGCAAATCGAACCATTACCCGAGATTGATCGAGACTTTTTCCAAAAGAAAATCCAAAACGCTTCCAATGAAGAAGAGAGACAGCGGTGGATTCAAAAATATTCTAGCGAAGTCAGGCAACTTCGGGATGCTGCCTTGGAGAAATCCATGGAAACGCCCGCTCTATCTGAGGAAGATCGACTTCGTTTGAATGAAGAAAGGGAATATCGTGACAAATTGAGGGTTGTTCTTCGACGAATCCATCCGCGGGATTCTGTCCAAATTAGGCGGGAATTGCATGAATTGCCTTCCTCGGAACGATTGGGTAGGATGAAGGAACTAGTGTATCGATTGGAAACCGAATGGAACGCTTTGGCCTCACAGCGGGCGTTGGGGGAAAGGCCGGACTCTCCGATTGACCAGTGGCGCTTCCGCGGTTTTTACACCATCGGCAATGACAGTCATTTCAGCCTGCACAATCCGTGGGATAACCAATTGGTTTGGGCGGAAATCGGGGATAAGGTTCACGGGGTGAAGCTGATCAGTTTTGATGCGGATACCACTCTCTTGACCATCCGGTATCAAGGGGTGACTAAAGAACTTGCCTTGAGCCCGGCGACACCCATGGCGGATGTCGATCCCGCGACTCCGTTCAGGGATTTGCCCAATCTGGAGGAGCACCGGCGTTTGTCCGCCATTTGGAGTAACGCGGTTGAGAAGTCGGAGGAGTTTCGTGAATTGGACGCGGAGATTTCCGCCATGGGAGAACGCATTGCCAAAACCCGTGAACAGTTGATGGGGACCATGTTTTCCGGCTCTAGGGAGGGTTTGTCCTCCGATGAGGTCAATCGGAATCTGTCCATCCACCGGGAAGAGATGAATGAACTGGTGCGAAAAGCGAGGGAGTTGAGCGGTAGGGTGGCCGAACGGGCCCAAGCGCACCCGGAGTTTGCGGATGTTCCCCTTGAGGAGATCAGCCTGATGCTGAGGCGCAGGGCGGGAGGACGGGTGGTCATCGAATAAGGAAAGCCCCAGGGCCGTTTCTCCGGGGGCGGTTTGAAAAAGCCGCTTCTTCCTATGTAACCCGTCATGGTGAGGGGGCAATCGGAGTGCCAGGGGTAGCGCCCGCTTAAAAGCTGGCAGCCGGGGAACGCCAACCCGCCCCCATCCGGTCCACGCGGCGGGTCCGAATGCGTTTCAGTCATCCGACAAGGCCGGATGCCACAGTCTTGAATTTCCGTGGGGAGGCGGCAACGGCACGGTTTCGGAATCTTCGGAGAATGAGGGTTGCCGAGAGAGGGGAAGAGAGTTTGGTTAATTGTTTACCGGTTTGGGAAGAATCTTCCCGGCGGTCAGCCATTTTTTATTTCACTCGATCACGCAACCATGAGCTTGGACAAACCATTGGCCCAAACCATCGACGGAAGCGCCCGGCGCTTTCTGGTCGTGGCGGCCTGCTACAACAAAGATTTGGTCGATGCCGTGCTGAATTCCGCCATCTCCCGGCTGCGGGAAGCCGGCGTGCCGGATGACGGGGTGGATGTCTTGAGGGTGCCCGGTTCCGGGGAGGTGCCCTACGCCGTCCAGCTCGGTCTCGACACCGATGAGTACGACGCCTGCATCGCCCTGGGGGTTTTGATCCGGGGCGGCACCAACCACCACGCCATCATTGCCCAAAGCGTGACCGACGCCTTGCAAATGACCGCGCTCAACCTTCGCGTGCCGGTGATCAACGGGATCATCGTGGCGGAGAGCCGGGAGCAGGCGGTCGAAAGGGCGGCGGGCGGCATGGACCGCGGCCGGGAGTTTGCCGAAGCGGCTTTGACCATGGCCGATTTGCGGGGAAAACGGGAGGCCGTCCATGTCGGGTAACCCTTCCCGGCGCCGCGAATCCCGCGTGGCCGCCGTTCAATACTTGTATCTTTGGGAAAGCAACCGCCCGGCCAACCTGGAGGATAGCCTGCGGATGTTTTTCGATGGCAAGGACAATCCCCGCGATGACTACGCCTTTGGGGAGGAGTTGATTCACGGGGCGCTAGAAAAAATGGACGAGGTGGACGAACGCATCCGCTCGCTGGCGCGGAATTGGGATTTCAAACGCATTGCCAAGATCGATCTCGCCATCTTGCGGCTCGCGTTCTACGAGATTCTTTTCCGGCCGGATATCCCGCCAATCGTTTCCATCAACGAGGCCATTGATCTGGGCAAGCAGTATTCCAGTCTGGAAGCCAAGCGCTTCATCAACGGCTTGCTGGATCGCCTGAAAGATCAAATCGACCGGCCCCTGCGCCGTGCGGCCACGGATTGAACCGCCCCCCGGCCGCGTGATTTCATCACCCGCAACATGCTTAAATTTTTCAAAAAATTCAAAGAAGGGTTGGCCAAAACCAGCCAGAATCTGGTGGCCTCCAGCCGGGGCCTTTTCGGAGGCAAACGGATCGACGCGGCCGCCATCGACCAACTCGAGGAAGCGCTCTACGCCTCGGATTTTGGTTTGGAAACCACCGAGGAAATTCTCGATGCGGTCAAACGGGCCTCCGCCGAAAAACGCGATTTTGGCGGCACCGATTTTGCCGACATCGGTTCCGGCGTTTTGCGGGAAGTGCTGGCCGGATCGGAAGGCGTGTTGCCGGTCGCCGGACCGTCGCCGACCGTGATCTGCCTGATCGGGGTTAACGGCTCCGGCAAAACCACGACCGCCGCCAAACTGGCCCACCGCCTGCAACAGGAGGGTTCTTCGGTCATGCTCGGCGCCTGCGACACCTTTCGGGCCGCCGCCAACGAACAACTGAAAATCTGGGCCGACCGCCTCTCCATCGACCTGGTGGCGAGTCACCAGGGGGCCGATTCCGCCGCTGTCGCATTTGACGCCCACCAAGCCGCCCGCCGCCGGCAAAAGGATTATCTGATTCTCGACACCGCCGGCCGCCTGCACACCAAGGCGAACCTGATGGAAGAGTTGGCCAAGATCAAACGGGTGCTCCGCAAGACCGATCCGGCCGCCCCCCACTGCTCCCTGCTGGTGGTGGACGGGAGCCTGGGCGCCAACTCCATCGAACAGGCGGCCGTTTTTCACGAAAGTTTTGGCCTCGATGGACTGATTGTCACCAAACTCGACGGCACCAGCCGGGGCGGCGCCATCGTGGGAATATACCGGGAGTTGAAAGTGCCGATTCACTACCTGGGGTTGGGCGAACAGCCGGAGGATTTGCAGCCTTTCACCATTGATTATTACATCAATGCCCTCTTTGGCCGCGAGGCGGCCTGAGCGGAGCGTTCCCGGGGCGATTGTCAGTATGATCCAACCCACCCGCGCAATTCCATGAAAAGGAGCAAGGCCGGCAAGGAAGGGGAGGGCGGTGGTCAACCGGGCGGAGACTTTCCGGTTGTGGAAGCGGATGTGGTGATCTACGGAGGAACTTCCGCCGGGGTGGCCGCCGCCGTTCAGGTTGCCAGGATGGGGATGCGCCCGGTTATTGTCGCGCCGGAAAAGCGCCTGGGCGGGATGTCCTCGTCGGGCCTCGGCTTCACCGACACCGGGGACAAATCGGTCATTGGCGGGTTGGCGCGCGACTTTTATCACCGCTTGTGGGTTCACTACAGCCGGGATGATGCGTGGCGGTGGGAGAAGCGGGAGGAATTTGGCAACCGCGGCCAGGGCACGCCCGCCATCGACGGCGGGATGCGCACGATTTGGGTGTTCGAGCCGGGAGCGGCGGAATCAGTGTTTGCCGATTGGATACGGGAGCACCGCGTGCCCGTGTTCCGGAACGAGTGGCTCGACCGGGAAACCGGAGTGGAAAAGGCGGGGAACCGCGTGGTTTCGATCCGCGCGCTCAGCGGGAAACGCTTTCGGGGCAGGGCGTATTTGGATTGCACTTACGAAGGCGATCTGATGGCCGCCGCCGGAATTCCTTATCATGTGGGCCGGGAGGGCAACGAAGTGTACGGGGAGACGTGGAACGGCATCCAAACCGGGGTGCTGCACCACCGCCACCATTTCGGGGTTTTGCCGGGGCCGGTCAGTCCCCACCGGGTGCCCGGAGATCCGGCCAGCGGCCTGCTGCGGGGCATATCCGCCGATCCGCCGGGGGAATACGGGCGCGGCGATCACCGCGTGCAAGCCTACAATTTCCGCCTCTGCCTCACCGACCATCCCGGCAACCGCGTGCCGTTTCCCAAGCCCGACGGTTATGATCCCCGGGATTACGAGCTGCTGTTGCGGGTGTTCGCGGCGGGTTGGCGGGAAACGTTTCAAAAATTCGACCGCATCCCCAACCGGAAAACCGACACCAACAACCACGGTCCGTTCAGCACGGATTTCATCGGCGAAAGTCACAAGTATCCGGAAGCCGGCTACGAAAAGCGCCGTCTGATCCGGGCCGGGCACGAACGCTACCAGAAGGGGTGGTTGTATTTCATCGCCAACGATCCCCGCGTGCCCGCCGATGTCCGCGGCGCCATGGGAGAATGGGGGCTGGCCGCCGACGAATTCACCGAAACCGGCCACTGGCCGGAGCAACTCTACATACGGGAAGCCCGCCGCATGATCGGGTCCCACGTGATGACGGAAAACGAACTGTGCCAACGCCGCCCGACCCCGGAACCGGTGGGAATGGGCTCCTACACCATCGATTCCCACAACGTGCGGAGATACGTCACCCCGGAGGGCCATGTGCAAAACGAGGGAGACATCGGGGTGCGGTTGGACAATCCCTACGCGATTTCGCGCGGGTGCCTGATTCCCCCGCGGGGCGGGGTGGAAAATTTATTGGTCCCCGTTTGCGTCTCGAGTTCCCACATCGCCTTTGGGTCGATCCGCATGGAGCCGGTTTTCATGATACTCGGGCAATCGGCGGCCACGGCGGCGGTCTTGGCCTTGCGGTCGGGCGTGGCCCAGCAGGATCTGCCCTACGCGGATTTGCGGCGCCAACTTCTGGCCGACGGACAGGTGTTACCACCCGCCTGAGAGGGGTCTTGAAAGCAACTTTTGGGGGCTGCAACCCCTTTTCGAACTTACGCCGCGGGCTCCGGGATCATCCGGCAAGGCGGAATGCCACGAAACAACGTGGCATCGAGCCTTGCTCTGAAATGTGGCATCGAGTCTTGCGCGGAAATGTGGCATCGAGCCTTGCGCGATGATTCACTTGCCGCGGCCTTGTCGAAGTGAGAAACCTTCTGAGCGTGATTTTTTTGCTTTCCGGTTAGCCTGCTTTGAACCAAAAGGATTTTGTGCAAACACGCGTCCTTTTTGGGTTTTCCCCGGTCCGCCTCCCGCGCAGGGTTGCGGTCGTGGTGATCATTT
>PXDN01000191.1 GCA_003566375.1 Opitutia bacterium | reverse complement strand
GGCAGGGACGCCCCGCGTCAGATAGGAGTGAGATGCGGTTGTGCAAGGGGAGCACCCATCTTCAGAGGGCGATATGTGGTTTGCAAGCGGTCACGTCGGGTTTCCAAGTTCGCCGCCTAAAGGCTGTCGCTCCCACAAAAAACGCGCCCGGGAACCATTGCATGAAGGCGCGCTCTGCTCAGACAGGAGGTACTCCCCTTTCGACGTGGAAAGAAAGCCACTTAAAACCGCTTTTGGATAGAAGCGCGTGCAATTTACAATTCGACTTTACAGGTTGTTTGCTATCTATTGTTTAGCATGTTGCCAGTTCATGCAAGTTTCGGGAAACCGGGGAGTGGGCTTATGGCCCGCCGGGAAGCCTTGCTGGATGCTTGGCTTGGCCCCGCCGCGCTTGACGCGGGAACGCGGGAGACGGGTCGGCAATTGCTCGAACAACTTGCCCAGGCCCTTGATTTGAACCACCACGGCCTGTTTGCCTATTCCGTGAAATGGTCCCGCCTGATCTCGCCCGGCAAAAGCGGAAACTCCCCGGATTGGCGGCGTCTGTGTGAAAAACTCCCCGCCTTGCTGGCCGACCATCTCCCCGTTGAAGAGGCCGCCGAGGCGCGTAAAGTGGTGGAGGCCGCGCTGGCGGAATTGCCGATCGAAAAACCGGTCGGTTCCTCCGGGTTTTTGCGCGAAAAAACCTCTCTCGGGCGGATGGCCCGCGACTATCTGGACGCCCTGCTCCAGGGCGACCGCGCCACGGCTTCGAACCTGGTGTTGCGCGAGGTGGAGAAGGGGACATGCGTCAAGGAAATCTACCTGCGCGTGTTTCAACCGGTTCAGCGGGAGGTCGGGCGTTTGTGGCAAACCAACCGGATGACCGTGGCCCAGGAGCATTTTTGCACCGCCGCCACCCAACTTATCATGTCACAGCTTTATCCCCGGATTTTTGCCGGGAAGAAAAACGGGTTCACCCTGGTGGCCACCGGCGTGGCGGGTGAGTTGCATGAAATCGGCATTCGCATGGTGGCCGATTTTTTTGAAATGGAAGGCTGGAACACCTTTTATTGCGGCACCAACACCCCGGCGGCTGACGTGGTTGCACTGGTGGAAACGGAGAAGGCCGTCCTGCTGGCCGTTTCGATGACCATGGCCAAACACCTGACCTCCATGCGGGAAGTGGTTCGCCTGATCCGGGACAATCCCCGCACCCGGGATGTGAAAATTTTGGTCGGCGGTCTGCCGTTTGCCCAATCCCCCGATTTGTGGCAAAGCTGCCAAGCCGACGGCACCGCTTCCGACGCCGCCGGGGCGATTCACCTGGCCGCCGGGTGGTTCGGCTTAAACGAAGCGGGCTCCCCCATGGAAGGATGACCGCGCCACTGGTTAAGAATCCATCCGGCGCCTCCTGTCTCGCCCTTCTTTGCAACGATTCCGGGGTGGTGCTGGAGGTCTTGCGGGATGATTTCCACCTGTCGGAACGGGCGCGGCCCGGCGCTTTGATTTTCGGGATGGGTGCGCCCGCGCAAAGGGAAGAACTGGCCGGATTTTTTCAGCATCTCGTCCGTAACGGGGCGGTGGCTGGTTGGCGGATCGCCCTCCCGACCGATCACGGCTATCTGCCCCTGTTGTTTGGAGGCGGGCTCGCGGGCAAAGTCTGCTTGGTCCTGGCCACCCGCGCCGAAGAAGGTGACGGCGTGCGGCTGGAGGAGGAACTGATGCGAATCAACAACGAGCAGACCAACCTCCTGCGCGAGGTCTCCCATAAACTCGCCCACCGGGAGCGTAAAAAACTGGATACCGGCGGCGATGACGGCTTGGACGATTTTTCCCGGCTAAACAACGAGTTGGTCAACCTGCAACGAAAGTTGATCAAGCAAAACGCCGACCTCGCCCGGTTGAACGAACAGAAAAACCGGTTTCTCGGCATGGCCGCCCACGATTTGCGCAGTCCGCTTGGCGTCGTGCACACCTTCAGCGGATTTTTGCAAGAAGAAGTGTTGGACAAGCTTGATGCCGAACAGCGGGAATTTCTCGACATCATTCGTCGCACCAGTGAATTCATGCTTCAATTAGTAAATGATCTGTTGGATATTTCGGCCATCGAGGCTGGAAAATTGATTTTGCGGCGCGATCCGGTGGACCTGTCCCGGCTGGTGGCGGACAACGTGGCCCTGAACCGCGTGTTGGCCTCGCGCAAGAATGTCCGTCTGACATTGAAGTCCACTTCAGACTTGCCGCCCGTGCCATGCGACAGCGTCAAAATCGGTCAGGTTCTGAACAACCTAATCGACAACGCGGTTAAATTTTCTCCGCTCGGCGGATCGGTTGCCGTGACCCTCGACTTGGATGGGGATCATGTCCGGTTGGTCGTCGCCGACCAAGGCGCGGGCATTCCCGAGGAGGAGCGGGCGCGATTGTTCCAGCCGTTTGGACGACCGGGTTCCCAAGGCACTTCCGGGGAACGGGGCACCGGGTTGGGACTGGCCATTGTCCGGCGGATCATCGAGGGGCACGGCGGCCGGATCGGTGTGGAGAGCGAACCGGGACGGGGCTCCACTTTTTTCTTTACCCTTCCCTTGTCGTGATCCATCATACCACTTAAGTGCTATTTAGCTTGTTTTTAATTACATTTATTTTGCCGATTGCCCGGGTGGTTCCTCCGTTACCCCTCGTTAATGAAAGAATATGTGTTGAAATTGTATGTGACTGGCAAAACGCCCCGGGCGGACCGGGCCATTTTCAATTTGCGTTCCCTTTGTGAAGCCCATTTTGCCGGACGCTACCAAATCGAAGTGATTGATGTGTTGGAGCGCCCCAAGCTCGCGGAGGAAGAGAAAATTTTCGCCACCCCGACGCTGATCAAATACCTGCCCGCCCCGATTCGGCGGGTGGTCGGAGACCTCTCCGACAAAGAAAATGTGTTGCTCGGGCTTGATTTGCGGCCCCATCCGGAAGACATGGATCAAGGTGCCTGATCGGAAAAATGCTTCCATGAAAACTCGCCCGATTGAGAAACTTCCCACCCGCATACCCGGTTTCGACCATGTCGCCGACGGCGGCCTGCCGAAAGGCCGCACCACGCTGGTGGCCGGCACGGCCGACAGCTCCAAAACGGTTCTGGCCACCCGGTTTCTGACCGCCGGAATCCGTGAGGCCGGGGAAAACGGGGTTTTTGTGACTTTCGAGGAAACCGCTGCCGATGAAACCGGAATGCGTGTTGGCGATCCGTTGCGCGGGGTCAGCGGAATTCTCGGCGGCAACACCCGACAGGCTGGAGAGGCCGATATGGCGCACATCCAAACGCTCTTTCCTCGGGGATGAAAGCGAATTTCGACAAGAGAGAGTCCCCCACCATTTTGGTGGTGGATGACCACCCCGACCAACTGCGGGCCGCGATCCGTGTGCTGCAAAAGGCCGGCTACCGGACAGCGCAAGCTTCGAGCGGTCGGGAGGCGCTGGAAGTAATGCGCCAGGTCCGTCCCGACTTGATTCTGCTCGACGTGGTGCTGCCCGATTTCGACGGGCGGGAGGTGCTGCGGCTAATCCGGAGCGATGTGCGATTTGAGGATACGCCGGTAATCCTGACCACCGCTCTGATGAAAAGTGACTCGAATTTGCGGGAGGGTTTTGAAGCGGGCGCGGACGACTATATCGCCCGCCCGCTTTCCGACGAGCTGTTGGTGGCGCGGGTGAAAGCCCAGTTGCGTCAGCGGGAGTTGACCGAACGGCTGCGCACGCAAGAGGCTCGGTTGAAAACGTTGATTCAGGCCCAGGCGGACGGGGTTTTGGTGATTGACCGGGAGGGCGTCATCCGCTTTGCCAACCCGGCGGCCGCCGAACTATTGGGGAAACCACCGCACGAGTTGCCCGGCTTGAATTTCGGGTTCCCGCTCGTCGATGGAGCTCCCGCTCCCATGGAGATCAATCGTCCGGACGGGGAAACCCGCCAGGTGGAGATGCGGGTCACCTCTGTTGAGTGGGAGGGCGCCGGGGCCTGGCTCGCCAACTTGCGGGATGTGACCGAACGGCACAAAACGGAAGAGGAAAACCTCCGCCTGACCCGGAATTTGCGGGAGCGGGTGAGGGAGTTGCGCGCTTTGCGGGAAACAGCCGAGCTGTTGCGGGAGCCGGGAGAAAGCGGGGACGCGCTTTTGGGCAAAATCGCCGTCGTGCTCGCCGCCGGAATGCAATTTCCCGAACTGGCCGAGGCGAGGATTTGCCACGGACCGGTGAAAGCGGCCACGCCGCGGTTTGATGAAACCATGACCCACAAACTGGAAACCGGCTTCACCACCTCGGACGGCACCGCCGGCCGGACGGTCCTCGGCTACCGGGAAACGCCCCCAACCGTGGGGCTGGTGTTTTTTCCCGAGGAAGAGGAGATGATTGGAGCGGTGGCCAACATGCTTCGTTCCCATCTCGACCGGGTGTTGTCGGAAAACGCCCTTCGCCAGAGCGAGGCATTGCTTTCGGTCGCCTCACGTTGCGGCAAGTTGGGAGGATGGACGGTGGACCAGCCGGGATTCCAACACTCGTGGACCGACGAGGCGCGGGAAATTCACGGGTATGAACCCGGCGGGAAACCAACGTTGGAAGAGTTGATCGCCCATTACGACGGAGAATACCGGGACCGCTTCCGGAAAGATTACGAGCGGTGCGCCAGCGAAGGTTTGTCATTTGACAACGAATACCGATTTCGCAACACCCGGGGCGACTTGATGTGGGTGCGGGTGATCGCCGAGGCGGTGAGAGACTCCGATGGAACGGTTCGGAGCGTGCGGGGCGCGATTCAAGACATTACCAAGGCGCGGGAGGATCGGGAACAATTGCACCTGCTGGCCAACGCCACCGCCGGGCTCAACGACATTGTCATAATCACCAAAGCCGCACCGCTGGACGAGCCGGGCCCGGAGATCGTCTTTGTCAACGAGGCCTTCGAGCGGTTGACTGGCTATGCGCCGGAGGAGGTGCTCGGCAAGACGCCGCGCATCCTGCAGGGACCGGAAAGCGACCGGAAGACGTTGAAGAGGATCAGCTTTAGCCTGCGGGAAGGCCGCTCCGTCCGCGAGGAGTTGTTGAATTACGCAAAAGACGGCAGGGCTTACTGGCTCGACATCTCCATCCAGCCGGTGCTGGACGCCGCCGGGGCCATCACCCATTTTGTCGCCGTCGAACGGGACGTGACTTCGGAAAAGGAGGCCCGCAACCGGCTTCATGAAAGCGAAGAGCGCTACCGCCTGCTTTCGAAAGCCATCAGTGAGGCCATCTGGGATTGGGATGTGGTCAATAACCGGTTGAAATGGAGCGAGGGCTTCCGCTCCCTGTTCGGTTTCGCCAGAATGATCGTTGAACAACCGACTTTCGATGATTGGGCGGGCGCGATTCATCCGGAGGACCGGGAGCGGGTGCTGGCGGACGTGCGGGAGTATTTGGATTCGGAGAAGGGGACGGGGAATTTCAGCCACCAATACCGGTTCCGCCGGTCCGACGGAACCTATGCCCAAGTGCGGGATCAGGGGCATTTCATCCGCGACGCGGACGGACGGATCATCCGGGGCGTCGGCGGGTTAACCGATGTTACGGAGCAACACGAAGCGGAAGAGCGGCGCAGGCTTCTGTCCGCCGCCCTCGACGCCTCCGCCGATCCGGTGGTCATCACCAAGCGGGACGGCCTCATCGAGTGGGTTAACGCCGCCTTCGTCAATAACACCGGTTACCCGGCGGAGGAAGCGCTGGGCAAAACTCCGGGAGAGTTGATGAAATCCGGAAAGCATGATGACGCTTTCTACCGGGAGATGTGGGATGCCATTTCGAATGGGAAGGTGTGGTCGGCCGAGATGACCAACCGCCACAAGGACGGCAGCCTGCATCCCGAGCATGTCACCATCACCCCGGTCAGGGAATCCGGAAGCGGCGAGATCCGGCATTTCGTGGCGATCAAGCGGGACTTGACCGTGGAGAAACGGAATGAAGAATTATTTCTGCGCGCCCAGCGCATGGAGAGCATCGGCACCCTGGCCGGGGGAATCGCCCACGACCTGAACAATCTGCTTTCTCCGATTCTAATGGGGGCCGATTTGTTAAAAACGTTTCCGATGGAAGAGAAAGCGATGGATCTGTTGAATGAGATCGAACGCAGCGCCAAACGCGGAGCCGGACTGGTGAAACAGGTTTTGACCTTCGCCCGCGGCACTTCCGGCGAGCGGGTGGAGATACCGTTCAAACAATTGCTGGACAACCTTGCGTCTTTGGTGACCAACACGTTTCCCAAAGACATTCGGTTGGAGGTGCGGATCGGCAAGGGCCTGATTCCGGTTACGGGCGATCCGACCCAGATCGATCAAGTGCTGGTCAATCTCGCCGTGAACGCGCGGGACGCCATGCCGGAGGGCGGGGTGCTTTCCGTTACGGTGCAGAACGTGCATTTGAATCCGGAAGCGGTCGCCGGCCACCCCGAAGTGAGGCCGGGCGACTTCCTTTTGATCGAGGTGGCCGACACCGGCACGGGCATGACGTCCGAAACCAAGGCCAAGGTGTTCGACCCGTTTTTCACCACCAAGGAGCAGGGGAAGGGAACGGGTCTGGGCTTGTCCACCACCATGGGCATCATCCGCAGCCACGGCGGTTTCATCCACCTTTACAGCGAGCCGCGCAAGGGCACGGTATTCAAACTTTACCTTCCCGCGGCGAGTTCCGAATCGGCCCCCCCGGTGGTGTCACCGGGCGATGTGGCTGAAAGTGAATCCCTGCGGGGGGAAGGAGAGCTGATTTTGCTGGTGGATGATGAGAGACCGATTCTCACCCTCTCCAAACGGACCTTGGAAAATTTCGGCTACCGGGTGTTGACGGCTGCGGACGGTTCGGAGGCGGTGGCGGTTTTCCTGGCGCACCGGGACGCCTGCCACCTGGTTGTCACCGACATGATGATGCCGGAAATGGACGGACTTTCCCTGGCCAGAGTTTTGCACAAGATCCAGCCGGAGTTGCCGATCATCGCGGTGAGCGGATTGGACGCCAATGGCAAAATTGCCAAGGCCCGCGACGCCGGGGTGCGTCATTTTCTCCCCAAGCCATTTTCAAGCGAGGCCCTGCTGCGGACCGTGCGGCAGGTTCTGAATGCCGGAAAAACATTGCGGTGACGCGAAAACTGTTGGCCGGGGCGGGCAACTTCCCTTTAAATGGGTGGAGTCTTTGAATTCCAAAATCAATTATGACCCAACCCAAACCCAACCAATCCATGCGCGCGGGCATTTCCCGGCGCGAAATGATCAAACTCGCGGCCTTTGGCCTCGCCCTGCCGTTGGTCGGCACCGCCTGCGCCACTCCGGTCCGGCGGCGGCGTTCCCTCAACAACACCCTGCAAATCGGCTGTATCGCCACCGGGCGGATGGGCCGTTCCAACATGCGCTCGGCGTTGCAACAGGGATTGGCTTCGGATGTGGACGCGCGGGTGGTGGCGGTTTGTGACGCCAATGCCGAACGGGCCGCCGACGCGGTCCGCATGGTGGAGGAGTTTTACGCCGAGAATTTGCCGGAAGAACCGGCGGTGAAAGTGGCGGTTTACCGTGATTACCGGGAAATGCTGGCCCGCCGCGACATCGACGGAGTGTTGATATCGACTCCCGATCACGCCCACGCCTTCAACGGCATCGACGCCGCCAACGCCCGCAAGGACATTTACATTGAGAAACCGCTGACTTACTCCATCGAAGAGGGGAAAGCGCTGGTCCGCGCGGTGCGGCGCAACCGGGTCGTTTTGCAAACCGGTTCCCAGCAGCGGGCCGACGCCCGTTTTCGCCAAGCTTGCGAGCTGGTCCGCAACGGCCGCCTCGGCAAACTGCGGCGCATTCACATCACCCTTCCGCCTGACAGCGGGGAGGGAGTGGCCGAGCCGATGCCGGTTCCTCCGGAACTGGATTACGACGCCTGGCTGGGGCCGGCCGAGTGGGCGCCCTACACTGAAGACCGGGTGCATCCTCAAAGCGGGTACAGCCGTCCGGGGTTTTTGCAAATAGAGCGCTATTGCCTCGGCATGATCACCGGGTGGGGCACCCACATGTTTGACATCGCCCAATGGGCCAACGGCACCGACGACACCGGGCCGGTGGAGGTGGAGGCCACGGCGGAGTTTCCCGAAAGGGGCCTTTTCAACGTGCACACCGAGTTTGAATCCAAGGCCCTCTACGGCAACGGAGTCGAATTGACCGCCAAAACCGGGCGGCCCGCCGGGGTTCGTTTCGAGGGAGACGACGGCTGGCTGTTTGTCCGCCGCGGCGCCTTGGAAATCCACGATCCCGCCCTGCTGGAGGAGGAGCCGGGACCGGTGCGCCTGTATCAGAGCGAGCACCACATGCGCGATTTTCTTCTCTGCATGAGGTCCCGCCGCGACCCGGCTTGTCCGGTGGAGGTCGGGCACCGTTCCAACAGCATTTGCGTGATGACCCACATCGCCATGAAACTCGACCGCAAACTTCATTGGGATCCGGCCACCGAACTCTTTATCCACGACCGGGGCGCCAACCGGCTCCTCTCAGCTCCCTACCGCGATGGCTGGACATTGTAAGCGGGCCTTTTTCTTGCTGGCCGGGCTGGTCCTGACCCTTTCCCTGCGGGCGGATTTCGCCTTCGTGGAGACGGACCGGCATTTGATTTTGACGGAAAACGGCATTCCGGTGCTGGTCTTCAACCATGGCGTGATCGAGCCGCCGGAAGGAAAAACGGGAACGCCGCGAACCGGCTACATCCATCCGTTGCACGGCCCGGACGGCGACGTGTTGACCGATGATTTTCCCGCCGACCACCCGCACCACCGGGGATTGTTTTACGGCTGGCCCCGGTTGACCGTGCTCGATCAACGGGTCGATTACTGGCACCTGCGCGGTCTTCAGCCCGAGTTCGAAGAGTGGGGGATGCGGTGGATCGACGGCCCGAAAGCGGCTTTCACCGCGTCCAACCTGTGGAAAACCGATGATGGGCTGGCGGCGGTGCGGGAAAAAATCAATTACACCGTGCGGGCGGCGGACGAGACCGGACGCGTGATCGACCTGCGGGCGGTGTTCACCAACCTGACCGACCAACCCCTGACCATCGCCGGCTCGCCCTCCGCCGCTTACGGCGGTCTCAACATTCGCATGGACGGCGACCGCCCGGACGTGGTGATCACCACCGCGCGGGGAGAGGAAAGCGGCAACGTCAACGCGGTGGATCCACCCACGCCGTGGGCCGATCACTCCAGCCGCACCGGTGACGGCGGGCCGTGGTCCGGGGTCGCCATTTTCCAGCATCCGGCCAATCCCGGTTACCCGGCCAAAAACTGGACTTTGCGGCCGTATGGGTTTCTCGGCGCGGCCTGGCCCGGCGAAAGCAACCACCGCATGGAGCCGGGAGAAACCTTGGAACTGCGCCACCGGCTTTTCGTCCACCGCGGCACCGCGGAAGAGGCCGGGGTGGCGGAACGTTTCAAGCGGTTTTTGCGGGAGACGCAACCGTCCTCCCCAAAGTAAACCGCAGGCATTCTTCCAGTCCGGAGTGCCGAAACGGAAATCCGCGTTTCTCCAGCAGGCGCGGACGCACCGGCAGGTCGGCCAGCAGCATCTCCCTCCCCATGTCGCCCATGGCCAGATGGACCGCCGACTCCGGCAACGGCAGAACGGCGGGACGGTGCAACACCCGGCCAAGGGTTTTGCCAAATTCGCGGTTGGAAACCGCGCCGGGGGCCACCGCGTTGACCGGCCCCTCCATGGAATCGTCTTCCAGCGCCAGCAGGTAAATATCGAGCAAATCCTCCAAGCCGATCCAGCTCATGACTTGAGTCCCCGAACCGACCGGGCCGCCGAGTCCGGCCCGAAATGGCTTTACCATGAGACCCAGCGCCCCGCCCGCCGGACTGAGCACGATGCCGGTGCGGACCAGGCAGACCCGGGCGCCGAAATCACCGGCCATGGTGGCGGCGGTTTCCCACTCGCGGCAAACTTCGGACAAAAATCCGTCACCCGAAGGGGCCGATTCATCGGCGGCGGAGGAAAGCCGGTGTCCGTAGTAATTGATGCCCGACGCGCAAATAAAGACGGCCGGCGGATTCGGCAGCTTCCCGAGCGATTCCACCAAAAAACGCGTTCCCCGGCGGCGACTTTCCATGATGCGCTCTTTTTGGGAGGGAGTCCATCTGCGGGCGACCGGTTCCCCGGCCAAATGAATGACCACCTCCACCCCCTCCAGCGCCGCCGCGTCGATGGTTTGCCGGGCGGGATCCCAGACCACGTCGTTGGCTTTCCCACGTCCCAAAGTCCTCACGGAGTGGCCGCGGGTGGTCAACCGGTGAACCAAAGCCGATCCAATCAAGCCCGTGGCGCCACTGACTAAAACCTCCCTGGGCTGAACCGGCCCGGCGCGGGCGGAGCGCTCCAAGTCGCCCAAGGTAATCGCGTGCCGATAATCGAACGCCCGTTCGAGCCGTTGCCGCACACAATGGGCCACCACCCCTCCGCCCGGAGGCAGGCGGTATTCGATGGCGTCCACCAACAGACAGGATTCCGACCCGTTGTCACCGGGGAGGAACCGGTGCTCGTGCCGCCATTCGGCAAAAGGGCCCCGCTCTTGGACATCACAAAACAACTCGCCCCTTCGGTAGTTTTCATGTCGATACACCGCGTTTACGCCCACCGGTCCGGCCACCCCCATGCGGACCTCCACCCGCGCGCCGTCACGGATTCCTCCCCGGCTGGAGACCACCGTGACTTTCTCCCATGGCGGTCTCAACCGTTCAAACGCGCCGGGTCTCTCGTGCCAGGCGAAAGCTTCCCCGGGAGAAACGGGCAGGTTGATTTCGCGTAAAAACGTCGGTTGGGAAGCGGACATGGCATCATCATACACCCGAAAAGGTTGAAAAACCAGCGGGTTTTGCCGGCGCAAAGACATGGTTGGCCCCGGCAGTCCAAGGTTTGGGCAAATCCCCGAAGCTCCCCTGAGGATATTGCCGGAGCGGCGCCCGTTTCCCGCCACCCCGGTGGGAAATGGTGGCGGAAAAGCAATTGGCCTATTGATAAAACCGTCTTTCCGATTACCTGAAACGCTGTTTTTCCTTTCAAAAACGGAGTGTTTTCCGATTCCACTTGACCGGTTTTTGAAGGGTTCAGCATGATGGACCTTTGTGTCCGTGGACCCCGGTGTTTGCCGTTAGGCAGATTCCCGGGATGAACGTAACTTTATTGATGCACGAAATATCGACAACCGACAACAGAAGTCATGCGAGCCCGCCATGGTCGAGGACCCTCTTTCAGGGAGGTATCCTCCTTTTGGTGTGGCTGCTTTTCAGCGGCAAATTCGACGCGTTTCACATCGGCACCGGTGTCGCGGCCGTTTTGTTCGTGATGTGGCTCGACCGCAGGCTCGGGTCGGCTTGTCTGGATGACGCGCGGGTTCCCTTGAAACTGCGCCCGCTTCGTTTGGCCGCCTACCTGGGTTGGTTGATGTGGCAGATGATTCTTTCCAGCATTGAGGTGGCGCGGGTGATTTTCTCTCCCGAGCGGGCCAATCCGGCCTTAATCACCTTTCGATCACCGCAGCCCCACGTTGTGGCCAAGGTGGTGCTGGGCAATTCCATCACGTTAACTCCGGGGACACTGACCCTGGATATTGAAGGGGACCGTTACCTGGTGCACTCCCTCTCCGAAGCCTCCACCAACTCTCTGGTGGAGGGGACGATGCAGAGGAAAGTGGCCCGTCTGTTTTCCGAAGATCCAGCCGAGCCCGTTAGGGAGGCAACCATTTTCCGCAGCCGTTTCACTCTCTGATGGAACTCTTCTGGGTAGGCACAACGGTCGCCTTGGTGGTGATCATTTTGATTCCCCTTTACCGGGTGGCGGCGGGGCCCACGGTTTTTGACCGTCTTCTGGCCATCGGGGCCATGGGGGCGAAAACCATCGGTTTGGTTTGCATGTTCGGGTTTCTTTACCACCGCTTCGACATGTTTGTGGACATCGCCCTGGCCTACGCGATTTTGAATTTCATCGGCGGCATCGCGGTGGCGAAATACTTTTCCTTTTCCAAAACCTTGCGGGAAAAATCATGATGGAATCCATCCAGAACGGCGTGGCGGTGATTCTGGTCGTGACCGGGTTGATTACGATGTTGATCGGCAGCATCGGCATCATCCGGCTGCCTGATTTTTACACCCGCACCCACGCGGCCAGCAAGGTGGACACGGTCGGGATCATCATATTGTTATTTGGGCTGGCGGTATTCGAGGGGTGGACGCTCAACGCGGGCAAGCTCGTCCTGGCCATCGTGTTCGTGGCGCTGACCAATCCGGTGGCCATTCACATCCTGGCGCGGGCGGCGCTGCGTTTTGGTTTGCGGATTTGGTGGAAACCGGACTCCAGCCACCTTCAGGAAGACGCGGCCAAGGGGAAAGGAGAATCGGCGTGAACTGGAAAATTGAAATTGTTCTCTACCTGTTGTTGCTGGCCAATGCCCTGCTCGCCCTCGGAGTCCGCAACCTGTTGGCGGCCGCGGTGGCCGCCACGGCTTTCACGTTCACCGTGGCCCTGTTGTTTCTCTCCATGGGCGCGATCGATGTCGGATTCACCGAGGCGGTGGTTGGCGCCGGGATCGTTGGAGTCTATTTTATTGCCGCCATTTGCCAAACCACGAGGAAAAGCCGCGATTGAAAGCCTATAATTACATTCTGTTGGCGGTTTTCGCCGGCGTTTTGCTTTATGCCACGCTCCACCTGCCGGAACGGGGGGATGTCAACGCGCCCATGCACCGGGAATTCAACGAGGCGGGAGGCGAGGTGGCCGGCAATTATTTCATCCGCAACGCTTACCGGGACGCGGCCACCCCGAACATGGTCACGGTGGTCCTGGCCGATTACCGGAGTTTTGACACGCTCGGCGAAGTGGTGGTGGTTTTCGCGGCCGGGATGGCTTGCTATCTGATTCTCAGAAGGAGGGAGGAGGCGTGACCAACCCGTCGCAGAGCCCGATTGTCATCGTGGTCAGCCGCTCGCTTGCGCGGGTGATTCAGCTTTTCGGCATCTACGTGATCATACACGGTCATTACAGCCCTGGGGGAGGATTCCAGGGGGGCGCTTTGCTGGCGGCGGGCATCTTGTTGCTGCGCATGACCGAGGGAATGGAGGGGAGCCAAGTCGAGCTTCCCACCGCGCTCGCCATGCCGACGGCTGCCCTGGGCGCCTTGCTGTTTGCGGTGACCGGCATGGCGGCGTGGATTGGCGGCGGGAATTTTCTTGAATACGCCGGGCTGCCCATTCCGGGTGTGGAAGCGGTTTGGCTTCGGCACTACGGGATTCTGGTGGTGGAGGTCGGCATCGGGCTCGCCGTGACAACCGCGCTGGTTTCGATTTTCGACGACTTGGTGGGGAAGGGGGACCATGGTTGATTTCATTCACGACAACTACGCCTATTGGGCCATCATGCTGCTGCTGGTGATCGGACTTTACGGCATGCTGATGAAAAAGAACCTGATCAAGAAATTGATCGGAATGGTGATTTTTCAAAATTCCATCATCATCCTTTTCGTGACCGCCGCTTACAAATGGGGTGCGACCGTGCCGGTGGTCGATCCCGGGCGCTCCACCGACGAGATAGCCAATTACCTGAATCCGCTCCCCCACACGCTCATGCTGACGGCCATCGTGGTCGGCGTCGCCATTGTCGGCGTCGGTTTCGCGATCGTGATCTCGATTTACCGCAACTTCCAAACGTTGGAAGAGCCTGAACTGTTGGAGCGGATGAAATGACCGGCGATCATTCGGTAGTTCTGATCCCGGTGATCTTTTTCACCGCCGCCCTGCTGGTGCCGCTTTGCCGCCGGGGAAGCCGCCGCTGGCCGTATTGGGTGGCGCTGGTTTCGTCGCTGCTCGGAGTCGCCGCCTCGGGGGAGGCTTTGTGGCGGACCCTTTCCACCGGGGAAGCGATTCATTACCACCTTGCCGGGTGGCGACCTCCGATGGGGATCGAGCTGATCGCCGATCCGCTCTCCGCGTTTTTCTGTTTGCTGATCACGGTAGTGACGGTGTTTGTGCTCTGGCACGGGCGCTCGCTGGTGGAGAGCGAAACTCCCGGAAAGGCGGTGCCGTTTTATTCCTGTGTGATGCTGCTCCTCGGGGGGCTGTCGGGGATTTTGCTGACCGGGGATTTGTTCAATCTCTACGTCTTCCTTGAAATCAGTTCCATCGCGGGATACGCGCTGGTGGCCATCGGGGACAAGCGCGCGCCGGTGGCGTCGTTCCGCTACCTCATTCTCGGAACCATCGGGGCTTCGCTCTATCTGCTCGGGGTTGGTTTTCTGTTCATGACGGTCGGTTCCCTCAACATGGGGGACATTGCTTCGGTCTTGCAAACAAGGGCCATGTCGCCGGTGGAAATCAGCGCTCTCCTGTTGATCGTTCTCGGCATCGGCGTGAAAATGGCGCTGTTTCCCCTGCACGGTTGGCTGGTGGACGCCTACACCCACGCATCTTCCACCGCCACGTCATTAATCGCCCCCATCGGCACCAAGGTGGCGGCCTACGTTTTGATCCGCGCCTTGTTTTACCTCTTCGACACTGATTTGGTCCGCGAGGGCATCCCCGTGATGAACGCGTTGGCCGTGATGGGAGCGGTCGGGATGTTGTGGGGAGGAGTGCTGGCCATGGCTCAGACCGATCTCAAGCGGATGCTTGCTTTCAGCAGCGTGGGGCATGTCGGCTACATTGCCCTTGGCATCGGGCTGGCCTCGCCGCTCGGATTCATTGCGGCGGTTTTGCACACCCTCAACCATTCCGTGATGAAGGCGGTTCTCTTTCTCATCTGTGGCAGCCTGCGGCAAAAACTCGGCGACAACGCGCTGGATTCCATGAACAATTCCCTGCGCCTGCGCATGCCGTGGACCATGGCGGCTTTCACCCTGGCCGCGATCTCCATGATCGGGTTGCCCCCCACCGCCGGTTTTTTCAGCAAATGGTATTTGGTTCTGGGGTCACTGGAACAGGGGAAATGGCACTGGGTGATCGTCATCGTGTTGAGCAGTCTGTTCAGCGTGGTCTATTTTTTCCGCGTGCTGGAGCGGGTTTACCTGAGGCCCCAGGAGGGCGCGGAGGAAGAGCCCGCGCCCGCCCGCGACGAGTCGCGTCCCTCCATGCTGGCGCCGGTGCTGATTTTAAGCGCGAGCCTGCTGCTGCTGGGTTTGGGAAATGTCATGATCGTTAACCACTTGATCCGGCCCATGCTGCCGGCTGGATTCTGATGACGCGCATAAGCAAGAGATTTCCGGCATCGGGCCGGGCTTTGACTGCCGCAACCATGGAGGGTGGGGCGTGATGCCGGAGAACTGGATTGCCCACGCGCCGTTTCTCGCCGTGCTGGTTTCGCTGGCGGCCACGCCCTTGATCCTGCTCGCCTCGCGGCGTCCGAACCTGCGCGAATTTTGGACCCTGCTGGCGGCGGCGGTGAAATTCGGCCTGGTGCTTTCCCTGCTGCCCGCGGTGCGGGCCGGCGGGACGGTCGAGCAGACGTTGCTGACCCTCGCGCCGGGGATTTCCCTCGGATTCCGCGTGGACGCCTTCGGCTTGTATTTCGCCCTCATCGCATCCGGTCTCTGGATACTAACCTCGTTCTATTCCATTGGCTACATGCGGGGTAACAGCGAGGAGAAACAGACCCGCTACTTCGCCAGTTTTGCGGTCAGTCTATCGGCCACCATCGGCATCGCCTTCGCCGGAAATCTGCTGACCTTCATCCTGTTTTACGAGCTGCTGACGCTGGCCACCTACCCGTTGGTGATTCACAAGGAAAACCGGGAGGCCATTCGGGCCGGGCGCCAGTACCTTGCTTTCGCCCTTTCGGCCGGCCTGTTGCTGGTGGTCGGGTCGGCGTGGATTTATGCCCAAACCGGCAGCTTGGAATTCGAGGCGGGGGGGATGCTTTCCGGCGGCGACCACCCGGCCGGAATGATGCGGGTGGTGTTTATGATGTTCCTGGCCGGAGTCGGCGTGAAGAGCGGCATCATGCCGTTGCACAGCTGGCTGCCGGCCGCGATGGTGGCCCCGACGCCGGTCAGCGCCCTGCTGCATGCGGTGGCGGTGGTGAAATCCGGGGTGTTCGGGGTTATCCGGATGGTTGGTTTTGTTTTCGGACCGGAAGCGATGGGCGCCTACGGTCTGAATCTGGTGCTCGCGGTTTTCGCGGGGGTAACGGTTATTCTCGCCTCCCTGATCGCCTTTCAGCAGACGAATCTGAAGAAGCGGCTGGCTTATTCCACCGTCGCCCATCTCTCCTATGTCGCTCTCGGGGCGGCGCTGTTGACCCAGGCGGGTTTCACCGGCGCGATCCTGCACATCTCCGCTCACGCCACCATGAAGATCACCCTCTTCTTTTGCGCCGGGGCGATCTACGTGCACACCCACAAATCGGAAATCGGTGAACTCGACGGAATCGGCCGGTCGATGCCGTGGACCATGGGGGCGTTCATCATCGGATCGCTCGGTTTGGCCGGACTCCCGCCCATCAACGGGTTTCTCAGCAAATGGTTTCTGCTGCAGGGCAGTCTTGACGCGGGTCTGCTCGCCGCCATGGGCGTGTTTCTCCTGAGTGGTCTGCTGAACGCGGCCTACTTTTTTCCCATTATCATGCGTGCCTTTTTCCGTCCGTCCCCGGCCGGGGAAAAACCGTTTGGCGAAGCCTCTCCGTTCATGGTGGTGCCACTCTGCCTGACCGCGTTTTTGTCGGTCGCGTTGTTTCTGTTTCCCAATCTGTTTGTGAACTTGTATGACCTTGCGGGCCTGGCGGTGTCGGGCATAACCGGAGGGGAGGGGACGCCGTGAAACTTGTCGGTTGGATTTTTCTGTTCCTGATTTTCGCCGGCACGGTGGCGGCCCAGTATTGGGACGATCCGGCGAAGTTTCCGGCCTACTATTTTGTTTACGGGCTGCTCGGCTGCCTGCTGCTTCTGTTCGTGACCAAGGTGGTGGCGAAAAAGTCGATCATGAGAAAGGAGGATTACTATGACCGTTCCTGAGTTTTCCCCCGCTTTCTGGTTTTTGGCGGGCGCGGTGGCCATGCTGGTTCTCCCGGCGCGGGCGCGGGCATCGGCGTTTCTCCTGTTTCCACTGGCGTCGCTGATCCATATCTGGTTTTTGCCGACGGGTGTTTTGCAGGCATATGCCTATCTCGACCACGAACTGATTCTCCTGCGGGTTGACGGCTTCAGCCGCGGGTTTGGGCTGGCGTTTTCCCTTGCCGCCCTGGTGATCGGGATTTTCAGCCTGCGCGTCACCGACCGCCTGCAACAAACGGCGGCCCTCTTTTACGCCGGAGGGTCGATCGGGGTTACGTTTGCCGGGGATTTTTTCACCCTGCTGATCTTCTGGGAGGTCATGGCGGTCGCCTCGGCGATGATCATCTGGGCCGGGCCGGGCCGGGCGGCGGCGGGCGCCGGGCTGCGTTATCTGATTTTTCACCTCTTCGGCGGGGCCTTGCTCCTCGCGGGAATCGTGCTGCTCTGGCACGGAGGGGGCGGACTGGAGATTCGGCGTTTTGACGCGGCGGCCTCTCCCGCCGTGATCTTGATCTTGCTGGGGGTGCTGGTCAACGCGGCCATGCCGCCGCTGCACGCGTGGCTGCCCGACAGTTACCCAAAAGCCGGCGTGACCGGCAGCATTTTCCTCAACGCTTTCACCACCAAGGTGGCGGTCTATGTGCTGATCCAATGTTTCGCGGGATGGGAGATACTGATGTGGGCCGGTTGTTTCATGGCGCTTTACGCGGTCTGCTACGCGGTCATGGCCAACGATATTCGGCTGATCCTCTCCTACCACATCATCAGCCAGGTGGGTTACATGATCGCGGTGATCGGGGTGGGGACGGAATTCGCGCTCTCCGCCGCCAGTCTCCACGCCTACAACAATATCATCTATAAAACCCTGCTTTTCATGGGAACCGGCGTGGTCCTGCACGCGGTGGGCACCACGCGCCTGACCGATCTCGGCGGGCTCGCCCGCCGAATGCCGCTGGTGGTGGCGCTCTACATGATTGGAGCCTTTGCCATCTCCGGTTTCCCCCTCTTCAGCGGGTTCGTCAGCAAGGCGATGATTTTGGAGGCGATGGGGGAAAACGGCGGCTGGCTTGTCCACGTTTTGCTACTGGCCGCCGTGGGCACCTTTCTCAGTGTCGGCATCAAGCTCCCGTATTACACGTGGTTTTACCGGGAGAGCGGATTGGAAGTGAAACCGTATCCGGCCCACATGCCGTTGGCCATGGCCATTCTGGCGGCGGCCTGTCTGGCTTTTGGCATGGTGCCGGGTTGGCTGTTCGCCTGGGCGCCGTCCGCGGTCGAATTTCAACCGTATTCAGTTTATCAAGTCGTCGAGGCCCTGCAGCTGCCGTTGGCAACGTTTGTGGCTTTCTGGTTTTTCCGGCACAAAATTCTCGGTGAACCCAAGATCGCCCTCGACCTTGACTGGTTTTACCGAAAAAGCGCGCCGCTTTGGGAAACCCTCTTCATCACGCGTGTTAACCGGGTGTTCTCGGCCACGCAGGACATCCTCGACCACTGGACGGAAAAAGCGTTTGCGTTTGCCCGTAACCCCGCCCGCCTTCTGCGCGAGGTTCCGGACCGGTTTGACGCGAATCTCCAGCGCGCGGACCTCGGTTCCAATGTCGGGCTCATTCTGGTGGTGGTGGTTTTGCTGACCCTGTTGAGTCTCTGGTAAATGACCAATACGTCCAATCCGTCTTCCAAACGCGTTCTCGTCACCGGCGGCGGGGGCTTTCTCGGTCGTTACCTCGTGGACCGCCTGTTAAAGCAAGGGCGCAAAGTCTCCATTCTGGGTCGCCGCGTCCATCCCGACTTGGAAGCGCGGGGTGTTCCACTGATCTGCGCCGATCTGGGCGACCGGGATGAGGTGATGGCCGCCTGCGCCGGGTGTTCGGTGGTTTACCACACCGCCGCCCTGGCCGGCATTTGGGGCAAGCGGAGTGATTTCGAGCGGACCAATGTTGAAGGCACCCGCAACGTGTTGGACGGATGCCGGCGGCACGGGGTGGCAAAGCTGATTCACACCAGCACGCCCAGCGTGGTATTTTCCGGCGGGGATTTGCGCGGGGCGGATGAGAGCCAGCCCTACGGGGAGCGCTTTCTCTGCCATTACGCCGAAACCAAAGCCCGCGCCGAGCGGGAGGTCCTCGAGGCCAATGGAAAAGGCGGTCTTCGCACGGTGGCCCTCCGGCCCCACCTGATTTGGGGAGTGGGGGACAACCATCTCATTCCCCGCGTGGTGGCGCGCGCCCGCTCCGGCCGGTTGCGGATGGTCGGTGACGGAAAAAACCGCGTGGACATCATTCACGTGGAGAACGCGGCCGACGGTCATTTGCTGGCCGAATCCGCTCTCGACAAACCCGGCAAGACCGACGGGAAAGCCTATTTTCTCTCCGACGGGGAACCGGTCGAATTATGGCCATGGATCAACGGTTTGCTTGCCCGCCTCGGATTGCCGCCGGTTGAGAAACGGATCAGTCCCGCGGCCGCATACCGGGCGGGAGCGGTCTGCGAGGGATTGTGGAAAACCCTCTTTCTGCCCGGCGAGCCGCCCATGACGCGGTTTCTGGCGGTCGAGTTGGCCAAGGACCACTTCTTTGACATCACCGCCGCCCGCCGCGACCTCGGGTATGAGCCCCGCAAACCAATGGACGAGGGCTTGGCCGAACTGGCCGCTTGGTTGAAGAAGTCGGACTCATCGGCGGCCCGCGGCTGAGAGCTTAAGTTTTTGTGCGATTCGGGACGCGTGGCCGGTATCCGTTCTTGCTCCCCGGTTGCGGGGAGGCCATGCTGGCGGGCATGAGTTATGAACCCGCCTCCAGCCGCTACGCCAACCCCCGCTTTTCCCGTTGTGGACGCAGCGGTCTGCAACTGCCCCGGATTTCCCTCGGTTTGTGGCACAATTTCGGGGATGTGGACGATTTGGCCAAGTGCCGGGAGATGATTCATTGCGCCTTCGACGCCGGTATCACCCATTTCGATTTGGCCAACAACTACGGACCGCCCCCCGGTTCGGCGGAGGCCAACTTCGGCAAGATTTTCGCGGAGGATTTGAAGCCATGGCGGGACGAATTGGTGATTTCCACCAAAGCCGGTTACCGCATGTGGCCCGGTCCTTACGGCGAATGGGGATCCCGTAAATACATGATCGCCAGTTTGGACCAAAGCCTTCGCCGCACCGGTCTCGATTACGTCGATATTTTTTACAGCCACCGGCCCGATCCCGAAACTCCGCTGGAGGAAACCATGGGAGCGCTCGACCACGCGGTGCGTTCCGGGCGCGCCCTGTATGCGGGCATTTCCTCCTACTCTCCGGAGCAGACCCAAAAAGCGGTCCGCTTGCTGCGGGAATTGGGAACCCCCTGTTTGATTCACCAGCCAAAATACAACCTTTTCGACCGCGGTGTGGAAAACGGATTGTTTCCGGTCCTGGAGGAGGAGGGGGTTGGGGCAATCGTCTTTTGTCCACTTGCCCAAGGTCTTTTGACCGACAAGTATCTTGGGGGAGTTCCCCCGGATTCGCGCGCGGCCAAGGAGCATGGATTTCTGAATACCGACGCGGTGGACAAAAACCTGTCGAAAATCCGGGCTTTGCACAAAATCGCGCAAACGCGCGGGCAGTCTCTCGCGCAAATGGCGATTTCCTGGGTTTTGCGCCAACCAGCCGTCACCTCGGCCTTGATCGGTGCCAGCCACCCGGATCAAATTCTCGACAACCTCGCGGCTCTGGAGGCGGCTCCGCTGACCAAGGGTGAACTTGCGGAGATCGACGCGGCCTGCGCTTGAAGAGCGGCGGGCCGGTGCTGGCCATCCACGGGCCTGGGAACGCGGAGTTCCCGGGAGAACGGTTCGGGTTGCTTTCGGCGGGGTTTATTGTTTAGTATGGTAGTTTCGTCTTTTTGAAGCTAATGCATGTCATGTTGTCTTTTGCAAAAACCGCCGGGATATTGGGACTTGTTTGGTTGATGGCGGGGTGCGGCCCTTCGGAACCGAT
The DNA here is from genome assembly GCA_003566375.1 of Opitutia bacterium. Classification (GTDB taxonomy): domain Bacteria; phylum Verrucomicrobiota; class Verrucomicrobiia; order Opitutales; family T3Sed10-336; genus T3Sed10-336. Next base: position 3,869 of record PXDN01000191.1, on the reverse strand, counting down.
CCAGCGGGAAGCCGCGCCGGTGCCAAGTGAAACGTCTCCCCCCATCCGTTGGCTGAAAAGTTACGAGGAGGCCCTGGATGAAGGCCGCATGCAGAACAAGCGTGTATTGCTGGTGTTTACCGGATTGGATTGGAGTGATGCCTGCCGGGAATTTCAGGATAAGGTTTTGCTCACCCCCGGCTTTGCCAATTTCGCGGCGGAAAACCTGATTTTGGTAAAAATTGATTTTCCCATGCACACCCGGCAACCGCCTGAAATGGCCACCCACCATGAAACCCTTTCGCACAATTTCGATATTGAGGAATTCCCCACTCTGGTGCTTCTCAATCCCGACGGCACGGAATCCGCCCGATTGGAGGAACCGGTTCCCGACGATTTCAGCATTCTTCGCGCTTGGTTGGAAGGAAGCGGCGAACCGTGATTGTTGATTTGTCAACAACCCTGATCCACCGTTTTGCCCTGATAGGCGCAGTCCTTCACTTGGCGGTATTCGCACCGATTGACACGGTGCGGGCTTCGCTCCCCTCCGCACCGGGCGAACAAGCCGATGTCGGCATGGTGGCCGCCGGTGAAAACCTCGGGGCACAAGCCGGTCGGGAAATCTTGAGAATGGGAGGAAACGCGGTGGATGCCGCCGTGGCCACCGCGTTTGCCATCTCGGTCACCGATATCGGGAATTCCGGGTTGGGAGGGGGCGGAAGCATGATGATTTGGCTGGCCGGTCCAAAACGGGCGGAGTTCGTCGAGTTTTATTCCCGCGCCGGTTCGGCCCGCGGCAGCTCGGGACCGGCCGCCACGGCGGGCATTCCGGGCAACGCCGCCGGTTTGCTCGAAGCCCACGCCCGTTACGGGCGTTTGCCGCGCGAGGAAATTCTGGCTCCCGCCATCGGGTTGGCGCGGGACGGGTTCCCGGTGTCCGCGGCCTTGCGTTCCTCGCTGACAGCCAACCGGTCCAAAATCGAGGCCAACGCCCCCGCCGATTTGTATAATGTGCTGTTTCCGGGGGGGGCCGCCGTTTCAATGGGAACCGTTTTGAGGCAGCTGGAAAAAGCGGCGGTGTTGCAGCGGATTTCCGACGCCGGTGCGGACGGTTTTTACCTGGGACCGGTGGCGGAGGAGGTTGTGAGTGATCTCAATGCGGGTGGCAACCCGGCGACCTTGGAAGATTTCGCCACGTTTCAGCCCCGCTGGTTTCGTCCCTTGGTGGGCGGTTTTCGGCAATATGCCGTGCTCGGCGCCCCGCCACCCATGGGGGGGAGCCAAGTCGTGCAGGCGCTGGTTTTGCTGGATCAACTCCCCCTGCAAGAGTTGGGCGCTCCGGCGGATTCGGTCCATGCCGCCGCGAACATCATCGACGCCTTCCGCGTCGCCCGCCGGGATTATTTCAATTATGTGGTCGATCCGATGAGTCCGGTGCCGGCCGCCGGGTTGGTCAGTCCCGGCTTCGCGCAAAAACGGTTGCCGTGGGTCGGGGCCGATCCGATACCCCTGAACATGCCGGGGGAGAATCCCTGGCCTTACGATGAGCAGCCCGATCCCCGGTTTGCCCACCTTGAGCCCTGGGGTCCTTTCGTGCCGCCGGGGATGACACCGATGGGAGCCATGAGCGCCGGCGACGGGGAGCCCTTGGAATTCGATCCGGTGGAAGAACAGACCACCCATGTTTCCGTAGTGGATGCCGACCGCAATGCCGTTGCCGTGACCATGACCCTCGGGCCTTCCTTCGGGGCCGGGTTCGCCTCGCAAGGAATTTTCTTTAACACCGCCCTGTCGCGTTTCAGCAGCTCCACCCCGATCGGCAACCGCTGGGCGCCGGGGCGGACTCCCCGGTCCGACACATCCCCGACGATTGTTTTGGCAAATGACGAGGTGCGTCTCGTGACCGGCGCGCGGGGTGGTTCGCGCATTCCGGGAGCGGTGGTGTTCAACATTCTCCATGCCTTGGAATACGGGCTGACCATGCCGGAGGCGATGGCGGCGGAACGGGCGTTTCCCTTTCGGGCCTCTCCCGAGTTGCAGATTGAAACGGCATTCAGTCCCGAAACGGTGGCGGACTTGGAGGCCCGCGGGTGGGAGGTGACGACCTATTCTCCCGAAAACTCTTACTTCGCGGGGGCCTATTCCATTCTTGTGGAACCCGACGGCACCTTGCACGGCGCCCGCGACCGCCGCCGCCAGTCCGGCGGGTTGGCCGGCCACTCCGACGCGCCGCCGCCGGCATGGTCCCTCTGGGCGGCCTCGTTCGGTTTGGAGGGAGAGATGGCAAATCCCCTGGAGGCGCCCGCCGGTGACGGTTTCAGCAATCTGAAAAAATTTGCTTTCGGGTTCAGTCCGGTAAAACCCGCCGCCGCCATGGCGCGTTTCACCCCGGAAGGCGGCGCCGTGACCCTGCGGTGGAACCGGTCCATTCATGTCGGAGTGGATTATGTTATTGAACACCGCGGCTCCCTGACCGAAGGCGGGTGGAATCCGGTCGGAGGAGCGGAGCCGGCGGTGACGCGGGTTCCGGATGTTCCCGTTCCGGCGGGATACATGCGGATGGAATGGACAACCCCGTCGGATGCCGAACGCGGATTTTACCGGGTGCGCGCGACCGTGGCCGATTCCCTGTTGCCGTAGCCTGACCCGGAACCAGCTTCCCGCAAAATCCGGCAACCAATGCGAGGATATTATTGCTGTTATTGGCTTTATAAAGCCCGGCAAATTTTGGCAAAAATCGGTTGACAAAAACTGATTGAAATTGGCATAACCGCCGTCGTTGATTTTTCTTAAAATTGAGTGCCGCTAATCGGCTTAGGGGCGTTTTGTTTACCCCTCGCTTGATTCCAGAGCTTTTCCCGGACGATCTTCCGGCGGCAGTCGTCCCCGTTCTCTATCGTTTATCAGCCCATTCAGTTAGCGGGGCTCCGGCCAAACACCGCGCGCCGCCGCCCAGGTCGCCATGAAAATCCTCACCGCCGCTATCCGCGCCGCCGCCGTATCGGGAGTGGTCGCCGTTTCCCTGCACGGACAGTGGACCAGCGAAACGTATCCACTCAAGGCCGGTTGGAACGCCGTCTATTTTCATCTCGACGCTTCGCACCGGTCTTTGAATCAGATGGTGGGGGCCGACTCCTCCAATCCGATCCAGCAGATTTGGGTGTGGGCGCCGCCGGGGCCGGGAATGCAATTTTTTGACAATCCCGCTCCGCCCGCGCACAGCGGTTCGGAGTGGTTGATGTGGGACCGGGATTTGGCCGGCGCTTCATCGTTGCAGCGTTTGGCCCCGAATGTGGCGGCGCTGGTGAAGGTGCGCGATGACGTGCCGACTTTCAACTGGACTTTGCCGGGCCGCCCGGTTCCGCCGCTTCGGGCATGGACCAGTTCGGGCATGAATTTCATCGGGTTTCCCACTCCGAAAACCAACCCGCCGATGTGGGGCGACTTTCTCGGCCCCTCCCGGTCCTTGCACGATCACGCGGAAATTTACCGCTACGTCGGCGGGCCGCTCAGCGAGACCAATCCCCAGCGGCTTTGGCCCGCCCTGTTGCGGAACACCCCGCTGCGGCGCAACGAAGCGTTTTGGGTGCGGGCGGAGGATTACAACCGCTATTTCGGCCCGTTCGAAGTCAAGCTGCAAACGCCCGCCGGCATCCGTTTCGGAACGACGGGAGGGCAGCACCGCCTCCGTCTGCGCAACACCATCAACGAGCCGGTCACCGTTTCCGCCCACTTGTTGCCCTCGGAAGCGGCCCCCGCCGGGGAGACCCCGGTGGCCGGAATCATTCCGCTGCTGTTGCGCGGGGAGATCGACTTGAGCGATTTGACCCACGGGTTCACCCGCTTCAGTGAGGAGCCCGGTCAGTGGACGCTGCAACCGAAGGGACAGC
>PXDN01000055.1 GCA_003566375.1 Opitutia bacterium | reverse complement strand
GGGGCGCTTCCGCATGGAAGCGCCCCGTTACATCAAAAATACCTAACTTAACCAAATATCAGGCGGCCAAATCCGCTTTGGACTTGCGGAAGCGGCGGAAAGCCACGAACCCGATCAACCCGGCAAACAACACTCCAGCCACCACCGTGCCCGGTTCGGGAATGGGAGAGAAATTGTATGTAACCATGATAGCACCGGAATTCGTGCCGGTTATCCGGGCGAAAGACCCTGAACTGGTGCCGAATGTCGTCCACGATGCGTTGGTGGTGTGACCAACCGAAAGAGGCAAAGCTCCAAATCCAAGAAAATCATTCACTCCCGCTCCCGTTAATAATTGGGATGTCGAAAAGGCGGACTGGGAAAGAGGGGGCGGAAACGTGATCAAAGACCCCGCAGTAACGGCTTGTCCAAATCCAGCCCAAGTGTTGGAAGCAGAAGTCAGTTGCCCGTCAATGGACAATCCCCCGGGACCCGCCAAATTAGCCAGGGAAGTGGTGTTGTAACTTGTGTAACGAATGGTTTCCTGACCGGCACCCAAGCGACGGGTAAAATCAGTGGCATTGTGTCCAAACATCACTTCAACCGATTGCAGGGTGTAACCGGCCGGATTGGTGTATCCCAAGTCCGCCAGCATTTGATCGAAAGCCGGTATGGAACCAACAGACACAGAACTGGTAACCGCGGATCCGCCGGGATCGGTGTGATTGTGCTGCACGGAAGTGGGGATAAACATGTTGATCGACCAATTTGTGTTAAAGGATTCCACAAATTGAGCGCCGAGTGAAAGAGGAAGGCTGGCGAGAGCCAGAATGGAAAGTTTTTTGATCATAGGTATTTTGATTGAGTTGCTTTGATGATTGAAACCAATTTTGAAGAAGACCCTCCCTCTGTCAACAAGGATTTTCTTAAAAATTTTGTTAGATACCACAAGAAAGGGAAGGATCGCTTGCCTGGCCAAGGAAAATCATTCTCTTTAGCAAATCACACCCACTTGAACCCAACACCTGTCATGAACATTCGACACGCCGCATTTTTCCTTACCAGCCTTATCCTCTCCACGACCAGCTTCGCTTACAAGTCCGAAGTGGGACATGATCAGTTGGAACAAAAACTGGGTTCGGCCATGCCCACCGGCGCCGGAATCAAGGTTACCCAAGTTGAGGCTCCCGACGGCAATGACAACTACGCCCCCAATACCGGAAGTTCCGAGTTTTCTGGCAAAACGTTCAATCTGATGTCCGGTCCTTCCGGCACCTCAAGCCACGCCAACGGGGTTGCCGGTCTCTTTTATGGCAACACCAACAGCATGGCTCCGGGTGTAACGGTCATCGACTCTTATTCAGCAGGCAACTGGGTGGGAGACGGTTTTTTGCGGGTCGGCGGTATTTTTTCAAGCGATCCCCGAGTTGAAGACAGCCGGGTGCAAAACCACAGCTGGGTCGCCAGCGCGAGCACCCAAACCGCCGCCATTGAGGCCACCCGGCGTCTTGATTTCGCCATCAACCGGGACGGCTTTGTTTCCGTGGCCGGGCTGAACAATGGTTCCGGCTCCGTGGTTCCCGACCTGCTTGGCCATGCCTACAATTCCATCACCGTAGGCGTTTCCAGCGGAAATCACAGCCGCAACGGCACCCGGTTTGACGAAGCGGGCCGCCTCAAGCCAGACATTGTCGCGCCCCTGAGCAACACCAGTTCCGCCACCCCCGTGGTTGCCTCCGCCGCCGCCATGCTGCTGGAGGTTGCGGACAATGACGCCGGCCTTGCCAACGCCCGCCACAATCCCCAAGTCACGAAGTCCATTCTCATGGCCGGGGCGACCAAAGAGCAATTTCCCTCCTGGGGCCGCACCTCCGAGGAACCCATTGACCCGGTTTTCGGATCGGGCCAGCTCAATGTTTACAACAGCCACCGCATCCTGACCGGGGGCGAGCACGGGGCTTCCTTGAGCACGTTGGTTCCCTCTCACTCCGGTTGGGATTTTGTCAACACCCAGTCATCCGATCTCTTCTATTTCTTCGACTTCGAACAAGCGCTGGAAACCTTCACCGCCAATCTCACCTGGCACCGTTTGATCAGCCCAACCGTTACCAATGATTTCGCCAACGGCACCGCCACGTTGGCGGAAATTCACCTGACCTTCTACGAAGCGGACGGATTCACCGTCGGCAACGAGGTCCAAACCAGCATCAGCGGAATCGACAATTTGCAGCACATCTTTGTCAACACGCTTTCGGCGGGCCGCTACGCCCTCGGCATCAACGTCGTCTCCGATGCCGCCGGCGGCACCGACTATGGATTGGCGTGGGACGCGGTGGTGATTCCCGAACCGCGGTTTGCCGCCCTGCTGTTCGCGGTTGCCGCGGGATTGTTGCTGATCCGCCGCAAACGGGCAATTGCCGTTTCTTCCTAAATCAATCGCGCTTCGCGCGCAGCATGCCCCGGTAAATGCCCGGGGCCGATCCTTCAATCGGGACGGCCCCCACCGTTTTGCGGTAAAAATCCTCAACCCCGCCCCCGGCCCCGATAATTCCGTAGCCGTAACCCTCGTGGCGCATGGCGTGCAGGCAGGCCAGCAGCAGTGCCTTGCCGAAGCCCCCTCCCCTCGCCGACTCGACTAACCCGACCGGCCCGAAAAAACCCTTGCAGGTGCTTTCATAACAACCGAATCCAACCAACTCCCCGTTTCTGGTGATCACAAAACAGGAAACCGGGTGGTTGGAAAAGGCGACTTGGCACTCGTCGGCCCAATTGCCCGAAAAGTTTGCCCGCACCCAATCGACCACAATCGACATCTCCGGGGCGATGGCCCGGCGCAATTCGCACCCCTGGCGGGTAACCGCTTCCACAGCGGGCTCCAGTGGAGGAAGTTCATACAATTTAACCAAGTAATCAGGCATGGATTCGGGAAATTTCGGCGACATTGCGGCAACCGCGCGGCAAATTCAATCGCAAAACCCGGTCCGCGGAGATCCGCCGGAACCGATGCGAAAACCTGTGAACCAATATCTCAGGACAACGCGGGCGCGATTGTACCCTCCCCCACTTTTCAGGGACCGGCCAAGATGCGGTAGTATCCCGGCGGAGGCAGGCCCCTGCTCAACAGTTCCCCGCGAATGGCCCGCCGCAAAAACCGGTCCACCGGTTCCAGTCCACTCCCGCGCAACATAATCGGCTCACCGATGACCCCGACACTATCGACCTGAAGGGAAAACTCGACCGGCAGCCACAATTGGCGCAATGCGGCGGGCGCGTCGCCAACCCGCACATCCACGCTCCGCAAAACCTCTCCGGAAAGAGACACCAGTTCCACCCGCGCCTGACGCTCCGGCAAAGCCGGCACCACCTCCTCTCCCCGTCCAAAACGGGAAACCACCGGATCATTCCATTGCCGATAAGTTTCCATGGCCGTTCTCACAGGGGCCTGAAACACCTCTTCCCGCAGCCCGAAATCCGTCTCGGCATACGACCAGCGGGGAGGATAGGGAGCAAACAGATCGGCGGGGCGCCGGGTCAGGGCGGGCGTGGGCAAAGCTTGGGAATTGTTCCACCGCGTCGGTAAAAACAGAGGCTCGCTGTCCCGCAGCATCGCCTGCTCCCACAACGACTCGTTTTCCGCGCCAAAATGCTCCGGACCCAAGAGTATGACGCGGGATTCCCGTTCCATGGGCGCGGGCCGTCCGGTTTCGGGAATGGCCTGAAACAAAAACAGCCCCGCGGCGTGAACCGCGGCCGCCACCGCGATCCCGGCCACCCAAACCCGCTTCGACCGCCACGGCACGGGACCACCCTGGCTTTTCCCGTTCATCGAAACATCGCCTCCTCTCCGGCGGCGTCTCCCGGCTTGGCCGCCACCACCACGCGTTCAACTCCGGCCGCGCGCACGCGTTCCGACACTTGCAGCAAGGTCTGCATCGATACCTCGCGGTCAAAATTGATCAGCAGCCGGGGCGACGATATCCCCTGCAAATGGGTGGCCAACGCGCTTTCCAGATTTTCCATGGAGAGGATGTTCCCCTCAAACAGCAGCATGCCATTGGAACGGACGGTTAACACGGCCGAGGCCGGCAACCCGCCCAGATCGCCCCCCGGACCGGCCTCGGGAAGGTCAATGGCCAGCCCGGGAGCCAAAATTTGGTCGGACCAAAACAGGCCGAAAAAAAGCCCGATCAACAACAGGTCCATCACCGGCAATAGATTGATGCCGGACTTGGGTGGGCGCAGGTGGGCGCGCAAATCCAAGGGGCGCGTGATCATGGTGTTTCCTTGTCTTCGGCGGCAATCTCCTTGGGCAGATCTTTGGCGAGGAAACGCATGATTTCATTACCGACCCACTCCATGTCATTGACCAAAGCCCGCACCCGGCCGGCCAGAAAATGATGGGCCAAATAAGCCGGAACCGCGATGGCCAGCCCGGCCGCCGTGGTCAGCAGCGCCTGCCACATGCCGCCGGATATCTGGCCCATGCTCACATAGGCGCCCTCGGCCTGAAGGACGCCGAAGGTGCTGATCATGCCGAGCACCGTGCCCAACAAACCGAGCAAGGGCGCGGCCTGGGCGATGGCGGCAATGGACCCAACCCGGCGTTCGAGGGCCGGAATTTCCACCAAAGCCGCCTCGCTGATCGCGAAGCGGATGCGGTCCTCCCCTTCCTCATAATGCATCAGGGCGGCTTTCACCACGTGCGCCACTGGCCCCGGGGTCTCCTCGCAAACCGTCAGCGCTTCCACCAAACGCCGTTTGCGCAGGATGTTTTTGATTCCCGACAAAAACTCGGTGGAGCGAATTTGGCCGCGGTGCAAATAGAGCGCCCGTTCAACAAACAGCACGGTGGCCAGCACGCTGAGCACCAGCAAAACCCACATCACCGGACCGCCCCGGTCGAATAAGTTTAAATTAAATACCATCATTGTGCGGAAGGTTGGATTTGCAACCGGGCCAGATTCGTCTCGGCGAGCGACCGTCCCGGCAAGTTGCTGCTCAATATGTGTGAATAGGCTTCCCGCGCGCGATCCAAGCGGCCCTCTTCCTCTTGGAGACGGGCGTATTCGAAAAAGGAACGGGCGAGCCAGTAGCGGCCGCGCGGTCCCGGAAGGCCGTCCTCGTTTTCCAACAACAGTGTGGACACGGTGAGCCAAAACCCGTCGCGGGCCCTGCCCGGCCGCCCCCGCCTGAGATTGGCGAATCCGAGCTTGAATCCGGCTTCGGCGCGGAAATCCGCGCTGGTTCCCGGTAAATCGAAAAGCCGCTCCAGAACCCCCGCCGCCTGATCCCAGCGCCCTTCCCCGCCCCGCGCCGCCTGCGCGAGATGACAGTCCGCCAGCGAAAGAAGAACCAACGGTAAATCTTTGTGATTGGGCATGCTGTTTTCCAAGGAAAGATAGACCGCCTCGGCGTCTTCAAACCGGTTTAATTGCCGCAACAGATCCCCCTGGCGGAGGCGGGCGTGAAACGCGAGGTCGTGCCCGGCGTATTCCCTCACCAGCCGTTCAAACAAATTGATCGCCTGCTCTTGGTAAGCCGCCTCCTGGCCTCGCCGCTGGGCGTTGATGGCGGCCTCAAACAGGGCCACCGGGGCATACGGCGTTCCCGGGTGGCTGTCCGCCAGGGAAATCAACCGCTGTTGGGCGTCCACCGTGCGATTGATGCTGGTGTAATAACGCCCCTCCACCAAATAACTGAACATGGCGGAATCCGACCCGGGATAATTTCCTCGCACCCCGGCCAGGAGCGGCAGGGCCTCATCCGCCCGATCTAGAGCGAGCAAGATTCTACCTTGCAACAGCTTGGCGTGCCCAAGCGCCCGTTCCAAATCAGCGCCCTCCAGCGGAGAATCATCCGCCCCCGCCCGCGCCAGCACACCTTGGGCGACCGGCAGCGCTTCCTCATAACGGCCGGTGTCGAAAGCCAGTTGCGCGCGCAACCAAATCAGGCGCAACGCCAGCTCCCCCGCCGCGGCGCTCTCCGATTGGCCGTCCGGAAACCGCAGGCTGCGCTCGTAAGCCTCCTCCATTTGGTCGGCCTGTTGCATCGCTTTGATCAAATTCCACTCCGCCTGCCAACGGTGCGTGGGATCAACATCCTCCCGTTCCGCCGCCTCCTGCAAATGGGCCTCCGCCTGAGCCAGCCTCCCGCCGCGTATCTCCGACAAAACCCGCTGGAATACGATCAAACCGGCCGGCACTGAAGCCGGCCGCTCCCGCAAAACCGCCCCGTACGCGTCGGCCGCGTTCCGGTAATCCTCGATCGTCCGGTTGGCTTCTCCGGCCCGGAAATAGCAATCCGCCACCAACAACCCGGTTTCCGCCCGCCTTCGGCCAGGCGGCAACGCCTCCCGAAGCTGATTCAGGTGATTGGCCGCCGTGCGGAATTGGCGGCGTTCCCACGCACTGATGGCCATCAATTCCAACGCGTCCACCGTCAGGCGCGAACCGGGAAACCGGGCCAGCAAATCGGCGGCGTCCCCGGCCGCCGCGGCCAAGTGCTCCGCCCGCTGCTCCGCGGCTGCCCCCAGGGCCGAACGCAGCCGGATCTGCGCACGGAAAACCAGCAGTTCCTCTTCCAGGGGATGGCTTTCGCTAATTAAACGGTTGACCAAATCCAGCACCGGTCCCGGCGCCGGTGCCCCGCCCAAGGCGAGTTTGTGCAGGGCGATCCGTTGCAACTCGCGGCTGCCCCCGGTTTCCAGCAACTCGCGCAACGACTCGCGGCCCGGCCCGGATTCACTTCCGGCGATCAAACCGTTCAGTAACAAAAACTGGTCCCGCATCTCCCGATCAGCCGTGGGGATGGTCTGTATCGTCCGCAGGATGACTTCGACGGCCTCCTGTTTTTTGCCAAGGGCATCCAACACCACCGCGTATTGCTGGGCAAATCGAAATCCGGCTGAACGGCCTTGGAACTCCTCCATGCGGGCTTGCAGCTGTTCCGCCAGCTCCGCGCTCGGCTCGGCCGTAACCAGCAGCGTCCGATGGCGGCTGACCCCAAACGCCGCTTTCTGGTTCTCCGAAACCGCCGCCTCCATCGCCCGTTCATGGGCGGCGGCGGCCTCTTCCGCCCGACCGCCCCGTTCCCACGACACCGCTTGGAGAAAATGAAACCAGGCTGCCTCGGACTCCGGCAACCCGGCCTCCTCCAACTCTTCGACCTTGGATTGCAAACCCGGCCAATCCCGCCGGTGAAAATCGAGCAAAGCCCGTCGCAAACGCCAGCGCGGGGACGGATCGTCGGCGTGGGCCGCCAGCAATTCGGCGGCCAACGCCACCCTGCGCTCGGCCAGCAGGGCCGCCGCGAGGGACAACTCCACTTCGTTTCGTCCTTCACGCCCCTCGGGCCAATCCGCCAGCAACCGATCATACATGCCAGCCGCCACCGCGGCAAACCCGAGCCGCAAGGCGTTGTCCGCCGCCTTTAGCTCCCAAAGCCACCGGCCCTCGCTCTCTTCCCAGGCCGGTTCCCCGGTCAACGGATCGGGACCGGTCGCGAAGACATGGGCCCCCGGCGAAAATCCGGCCCAGATAAGCGCTGCCGCGGCCACCCAAAGCCACGGGCCGCGAAACAAACTGTGATTGCCATCCATCAATACCTGATTGAAACGCGGAACAATGTCACCGTGCCCGCGTTTTGAAAAATCCATATAAAAACCCGAAAGCTACACCGCGATGATCCCGGCATCAATCAGTAACCTCGCACCCCCGTTTGGTTCCCGCGCGTTTCCGCCGTTTGCGCGGGCTCACAGGCGAAGGAAGATTCGCCGGCGGTGCAGGAACCAGCAAAGGAGAAAACTCAACCCCAACACCCCCAACGCCACCAGCAGGTCGCCCACTCCCGCGATCCACTCGTTGAGTGAACTTTGGATGTCCCCCCCGAACAGCCGCAGGGAAACCTCCCGGAAGCGAATCAGATTGTGGGCGAGGTAAATGGTGATGGCATTCATCCCGATCCAGACAAACGGCACCGCCCAGCGCCGGATTTTCCAAACGTCGATCATCTGGTAAAACACTCCCAGCATAATGGCGCTGAGCCCGCTGGTCAGCAGAACAAAAGAAGAGGTCCAAATGTGTTTGTTGATCGGAAACTGGAATCCCCACAGCCAGCCGAACAAGACCCCGGCGGCCCCCGCGCCAAGCAGCCAAGCTGATTTTCGACCGCCCGCAATGCCGGGGTTTTTCAACAAGAGCCCGGCGAAAACCCCGGTCAGACAGGTGGCGATGGCCGGCAAGGTGCTCAGGAAGCCCTCCGGATCCCAAGTATCCCGCCAATGCCGTCCGGGCAAAAATTGACTGTCGAACCAGTTGGCCAGGTTTTGACCTTCCGCGTAAGAAGCCGGCCCGATCCCGGGCACCGGAACAAAGGTCAGGAGCGCCCAGTAGCCCGCGATTAACCCCGCCGCGATCCACGCCAGCGCCTTTGGGCGGAAATAACAAAAAAGGATACCCGCAAAACCGTAGCAAAGGGCGATCCGCTGCAAAACCCCCGTCCACCGGATTTCCTCAAGCGGCCGGTTGAAGCCGCCGTTGTAAAAAATCCCGATTACCAACAGCAGGAGCGTTCGGCGCAAAATCCGTTGAACCGCCGCCCACCGCCCGTCGGTCTCCATCGCGCGGCCGAGCGAGAAAACCATCGAGACCCCGACCAGGAAAATAAACAGGGGGAAAATCAGGTCGTAAAAAGTGAACCCGTCCCAGTCCGGATGCCGCAGTTGCCGGGAAAGCGTCTCCCAAAAAGGATGGTCCCCCATGCGCCCCAAGGCCCAGCCGACCGCCCCTCCGCCGACGATCCACATCATGTCAAACCCGCGCAAGGCGTCCACCGAGGTCAACCGCCGGGAAACCGGCACTCCCCCGCCCGAACGGCTTTCGTCCGCAGTGGCCTCATCCTTTACCGAATCCGTTGGGGAACCGATCTTTGAATTGGTCATGAAAAGGGGATTTTTGGAAATGGTCGGGCCGGAGAGATTCGAACTCTCGGCCTCTTGCACCCCATGCAAGCGCGCTACCAGGCTGCGCCACGGCCCGCCGTTACCAAAAGGCCAAAAGAAGAGGGAATTTCCGCCGCACGCAAGACCTTTCCAAAAAAATCCGCACCCAGTCCTTCCTCATGAAATGCCCTCCATGCCCGCGCCCGGACGCGCCCTTTCGTCCGGCTTCCACGCTAAATGACGACCGGGCCGCAGAAAACGGTTCCGGTCACAAGAACTTTTCGGCGGGTTGACGGTCTTTTGCTGGATTCCAAATGATTCCATCCTATCTTTTGCAGCCATGAGTTTCGAACCACTCTTCTCATTTCTCATCATACCGACGCCTCTCGGGCTGGCGGTTTTCGCCTTTGTGCTGGTTTTCGGCCTGTTCGCGCAGATGCGCGTCTCGTCGGCCTACAACAAAAATTCCCGCATCGGCTCGCGGGGTCGCATCACCGGCCGGGAAGCGGCCGAGGCCATCATGCGGCGCGCCGGCATCCGCGACGTGGAGATCGTCCCGATCAACGGACACCTGACGGACCACTACGATCCCACGAACAAACGACTGGCACTCAGCCGGGAGAATTACCAAGGGACCAGCCTCGCCGCGCTCGGGGTCGCCGCCCATGAAGCTGGCCACGCCATCCAGCACAAAATCGGGCACCGGGCTCTCAAGACCCGCATGGCGCTGGTGCCGGTCACCATGATCAGTTCCAAGTTGCTGCCGTTCGTGTTGATTGCCGGAATCTTTTTCCAAGCGGGCGGCGGCATTTTCATCGATATCGGCATCATCCTTTACGCCATCCTGACCGCCTTCCACCTGATCACGCTGCCGGTGGAATTCGACGCCAGCCGCCGCGCCAAAATCGAGCTGGCCGGGTTGGGAATCATTGAACGCGACGAGGTGGGCGGCGTGACCGAGACCTTGAACGCGGCCGCCCTCACCTACGTGGCGGCGTTTGTCGGTTCCCTTCTCCACCTGATCGCCCTGCTGGCGCTGCGGAGGAGCTGAGGCGGGCCGCCGCGCCGCAAGGGTCGTTAATCCGGTCGGGCGGCGCGGCGCACCAGGCAAACGGCGTGGGCGGCGATGCCCTCGCCCCGCCCGAGGGAGCCGATTTTTTCCCCGGTGGTGGCCTTGATGCCGATGTTGTCAGGATCGGTGCCAAGCGTTTCGGCCAGCCGCAGCTTCATGGCGGGCACATGAGGCAGGATCTTCGGCTTTTCCGCGATCACGGTGGAATCGATGTTGGCCACGATCCACCCTTTTTCCTCCAGCAGCTCCCGCACCCGGGCGAGCAGGTGTTGGGAATCAGCCCCGTGGAAAGCGGGGTCGGTATTGGGAAAATGATGACCAATGTCGGGCAAACCGACCGCCCCCAACATGGCATCGCAGATGGCGTGGGTGAGGCAGTCGGCGTCGGAATGACCCTCGGGACCAAAGTCCGATGGGATCTCCACCCCGCCGATCACGCACCGCCGCCCTCCCGCGAAGCGGTGAATGTCATACCCGTGGCCGATGCGAAAGTCCATGCGGCTTCAGGCGTCGATCAGCTCGACGCGCCGCTGGTGGCGTCCGCCCTCAAAGGGGGTTTCGAGCCAAATTTTCACGATGGACAAGGCGAGGGGTAAAGGCACCAGGCGTCCGCCGAGAGAGAGCATGTTGCCATCGTTGTGCTGGCGGTTGAGCAGGGCGCTTTCCTCGTTCCAGCAAAGCCCGCAACGGATGCCCCGCACCCGGTTGGCCACGATCGCCTCGCCGTTGCCCGACCCCCCGAGCACGATGCCGCGGTCAAACTCGCCGCGCGCCACCGCCTCCGCCACCGGACGGATGTAAACCGGATAATCGACCGCCTCCGGCGAATCGGTCCCGAAATCCTTGATTTCGTGACCCAGTTCCCGCAGCAGGGTTTTGATTTCCTCCTTGTGACGATAGCCGGCGTGGTCCGACCCGATGGCAATTTTCATGGCAAACCCGGAGATTGAATCTCCCCGCCACCCGACGGCAAGGAGATAAACGGGCAAACGAAGCCAAACGCGCCATGCGGGCTTTCACACTGAATCTTGGCGGAACCAGCTTGATCCATCAGACCGTCGGCTAATTTAATGCCATGAAAACAATGGCATTATGAGGCGGAATCCCCAAGGGCTGACTGCATGTTTCAAATCAAAACCGCCGCGGCTCCCGCCACCAGGAAGGCCAAGCCCAGGGCTTGACGGCCGGAGACCCGCTCGCGGAATAAGAGAAAACCAACCGCCATTGAAACCAACGGCCAAACCGAGGTGAGGAGACTTACCTCGGTGACCGGCAGGGTTTCGAACGCCCGCAGCATGGAGTAGGTGGCGATGCCGAAACTCATCACCCCGTGCAGGGCATACCAGCCGCAACCCGACCACCCGAGCTTTCCCACCATCGGTAATTTGCCCAATACCAAAAGCAACCCCAGCCACGCCACCGTGCCGAAACCGAGCGCCAACACCGAACGAACCGAAGCCGGCACGGCGGCGGCATCGGAGGAAACTTGATTCAGGCAAATGTCCCCCAGCGCCCAGGCGAGGGACGCGGCCCCCGCCAGAAGCAACCCGCTTCGCCGCACATCCCGCGGCAACGGTCTCCCCGCCACGGCCACATCGGTCCGCCGCGGAAAGAGGAACAAGGTGCCCGCGAAAGCCAGCGCCGTGCCCGCGATCACCCCGCCGCCGGGAACTTCCAATCCGGCCGCGGTCACGATCAGGCAGACAAACACCGGCCGCAACCGCGCCAGGGGGGTAGCCAGCAGGATTCCGGCCCGCAGGATCGCCTGGTAATAACAGTAGGTCGCCACCGGAAACCGGAGTATGCCGCCGGCCGCCGTCAAGCCCCACCCTTTTGCCTCCATTCCCGAAAAATCGAGTTCGTTTCTCAACGCCGCGACCAGCAGCATGAGCGCCCAACCGGAAATCAATCCAACCGCCAATCCGGCCAACGGGGAGCGGTTGGCTTTTTTGATGGGAATCACCGCCAGGCCCCAGGCGAACACCGCCACCACGCAAAAGACCACCCCCGCCTCCATGACAGCCATTCCACGCGGTTTCACCACCGCCGTCAATCCGGACCGGAGGGGGGGATAAAAGAAAAAGGCGGGGAAAGCCCGCCCGCGTACCTGCAAATTCGCTACTCCTCGCGTCGCGCCCGTCCGGAGAGTTTGGGCTTAACCGCCAAATTAAGGGCCATCCAGCCGAGGGACAGCAGCGGCCCCAGCATGCGGCGTTTGGCCACAAGCTTGCGGCGCAGAAGAAAAAGCCCGACCGCCCCGGCCCCGGCCGCCCATGGGTGAATGCGCCGCAGGCGGGCGACCCCTTCTTCCATCACGCGGAACGGTCGATCCGCCCCGCTCCAGAGTTCAGCTGCCCGCTCGCGCAAATGCCCGCTGCGGGCCAGCAACCGGGCCTTGCGCAAGCCCGGGTCTTCCCTCACTCGTTCCTCAGGCATTCGCGGTCCTTTCGCAGTTCGCTTAATGTTTCGGAAAACGGCTTGGATGACTGTTTCAGGTCATCCCGAAGCTTGACCAACAACAACCCGGCCACCGCCAGGTAGGCCACCCCAAGTCCCAGCAGCACCGCCCAGCGCCATTCGGCGGGCGCGAGCACCACCAGGGTGACGTTCAGAAAAGCGAATCCAATGCCCGCGAAAACGAGCGCGATGGCCAGCCGGACCAGCTGCCGGATCACCCGGTCTTTTTCCTCCCGCAGTTCCACCGCGAACAGCTCCAACCGGCAGCGAAGTTGCGCCACCAAATTGCCCGCAATGCCGCGGCCGATTTTAAAAAAACGGGAGGATGACCTCGCTTCGTCCATCAGGGATGATCGGTTGTCGGATTGGTCGGCCGCCGCGGTTACTTGCGCAGCACCAAACCGATGATGATGCCGATGCCCACCGCCAACCCAACCGACTCATAGGGATTTTTGCGAATGCGTTTGTCGGCCTCCGTGGCAACCGACAAAACGCGCCCCTCGGCGGTTTCGTAAGCGGAACGCAGATGGTCGATTTTTTCGCGCAATTGCTTTCGCAACTCCTCCACGGTTTCGTCCACATGCTCGCTGGCGGTGTTCACCAGCATTTTTTCGGCATCATGGATCAACTGTTTCAGGTCCTTGGCCAACTCGGACGGGGTTTCCGCGTGAACATTGTCTTTGGTTGTGGATTTTGCAGCCATGATTCGTTCCTTTCCAGTTAGGTTGATTAAAAAAATTCAGCGGATTAACGACAAGGGCAAGCCACACCCGCTCCCTTGAGCATCTCCACAAGCGCGCCGGTGTCAAGGAAGCCAAGCGTTCAAGGGTGAAGGGATAAGGCCCGGGTGATAAAAAAATCCCGCATCGGCACCTGAAACCGGGATTGCTCCGGGGCGGATCTCTCCACAAAACATTCGTCATGCCGATTTCCAGATATCAACCGCTCCCGCGCCCGACCCGCCCCCGCGACCCGGAGGAAGCCCCGTGCTGACCACGCCGCCGCCGCCCGGTTTGGGCGAGAATCCGCCCGGCGCGGTTTTGCCGATGGCCGGGCTGGTCGAATCGGTATTCCGCGACTTCACCTCCGCCGGTCTTCGCTGGGCGGTCCTGCGCAACGCCGCCGGTTTGCCCGGCCACACCCGCTACGACATTGATCTGCTGGTTGAAGCCGCCTCCCTCGCCAAAGCCGAAGACATTCTCTCGCGCCACGCCCGCCGGCTCGGCTGGCGGGAGCCGGGCATCCTCCGCAAACACGGTTATGTTTGCCGACTGTTGGTCAGTCCGCCCCCGGAAGGCCGCCCCGGCTGGGAAGCGCAGTTTTTGCCGGTCGATTTTTTCAGCCGCCTCGATTACCGGGGGGCTCCGATGGTCGATGTCGCCGCCGCGTGGACGGGAATCCGTGAAACCAACGGCGTGGCCGAGACCGCTCCGGGTTTTTCCGCCGCCACCGCGTTGATCAAGGAATTGCTGCCCCACGGCACCCTCAAGGAAAACTCGCGGGAAGCGGTCCAGTCCGAAGCCACGGCGGACGGTCCGTCGTGGCTCGCCGCCCTCGTCCCCATTTACGGTGAAGACCTGGCCAACCGCCTTCTGGAGGCAACCCGGCGGGGCGACTGGCCAAAGGTCGATCAAATGGCCGGAGAGATTCGCCGACAACAGGCCCGGGGAAGAAGCCCCGCCTTGCGGACCCGGTTCCTGCTGGCCAACCTGCGCCACCATTTCCGCCCGACCGTCAGCGCCTTTGTCGTTTTGATCGGACCGGACGGGTCCGGCAAAACCACCATTGCGGAAGAGGTCTTCCGCCGGCTCTACAAACGGCCGTTCAAAGCCTGCCGCTATTTCCGCGGCAGTTTCGCGGTGTTGCCGCAGTTGAAACAATTCAAGGTTTGGGCGGGCCGCCTGATTGGCCGCAAGGTGGTCCTCGCCCCGCCCGCCGAGCCGGGCACCCGCCTCTCGGGGATGGAACGTCAAAACTCCGCCCTCCGCTCGATGGTTTACATCAGTTGGTACGCCTTTGACCTTTGGATCGGGCGGCTGAAACTCCGGCGGATGCGCGCCCAGTGGAACCTGATCCTGTTTGACCGGTATTTTCACGATTACCACTACCAATACGGCAACCGCAACGCCCCGCGCCGGTTTCTCCGTCTCATGGAGCGCTTCGCGCCAAAGCCGGACCTGGTGGTCTTCCTCGACCGCGATCCGGACACCATCTTCGCGCAAAAACCGGAACTTTCACTTCCCGAAATCAAACGGCAACAAGCGTGTATCCGGGAATTGTTGACGAAAATTCCCAACGCCGTCCGCATTGACGCCAACCACGGGGTGGCCGCCACCGCCGACGCGGTCGGGGAGGCGGTACTGCGGGCGGCCCTCGCCGGAGAACCGATTCGGCAAAACAATCGATGAAGCGCCCCTCCGCAGCCAACGCCTCCACTCCCGCTGCCCGGCACCGATTGATCCGGTTCGGCCGCCGTCCCCTGCTGGCCATCCCGGACGCGCCCGCGCGGGTGCGCCTGGCGGCCGTGGGTTGCCTCTCCGCCTTTACCTGGAAGCGGGCGGCCGTGCGGAGCGCCCTCACCTGCGTCACCGCCGCCGGTGCGGACCGCTGGCTTTTTCGCCACCCGGTATCCGGGGCCTTGCCCCCCGGCGGAACCGAAGGCCTGCGCACTTGGTTGGAGGAAATGTGCCGAAACGCCGGGACCACCCTCCACGCCGCCATCCTCTGGCCGCCCGAAGCCCGCCGCGCCCGCCTATACGCCCACCTGCTGGATGACCAGGGCCGCCGCGCCGGGTTTGCCAAACTGGCCATGGACGAGGCCAACAGCACGTTCATCCGCAACGAGGGCGATTGGCTCGAACGCCTGGCCGGAAGCGGCAGCCTCCCGTTTTCGGTTCCCGCCATCCTCGCCCGCGGACGCTGGGCATTGGGGGATTACGTGGCGGTGAAACCTTTGCCCCCGGGTGCCGTGCTCCGCGATCACCGCGCGTATCCATTTCCCGCCGACGCCGTCGAAACGTATTTAAAACTTGGTTCCAGCGCGGATTCCACCCGACTCGAAGCCATGGCTTGGTTTCACGATTTTCAACAGAAACTCCGCGAGTTGCCCGCCTTCGCGCGGGAATTTGCCGCCAGGGTGGATACGGCCGCGCCCGCGCCGACGGCTTCCGCCCACGGCGACATGGGCGGCGAAAACCTGTTTCTCGACGGCGACCGGTTGTGGATTATCGACTGGGAGAGGGCCGGCGCCGCATTGCCCGCCGGAGCGGATCGGATCGGTTACTGGCTGGGCGCGCGAAACCGGGACATCAAACGCGACCCGCGGGCCGCCGCCGCGGAATTCCGGCAAACGTTTTTTACCGATGAGGAACAAGCGGCCGCCGCCTGCCGGGCTCTCGCCTGGCACATCGCTTGTTCTTTTTGGCCCGCCACCGAGGTGGCTCGGGACTGGCCCAATGACCCGGAACCCATTCCGCCGCAATCATGAACCCAACCGCCTCCCCCTCCGCAATCAAAGTCGCCACCGTGGTCGGATCCGTCTCACGCCGGGCCGGAGGCATGTTCGACGCCGTTCGACTCCTCTGCCAAACCCTGGCGGAAAGGGAAAACGTCGCCATGGAGATTCTCAGCCTTCGGGACGACCAAACCGACCGCGACCTCTCCGCCTGGCAACCGCTCAAGCCGCGCGCTTTCCCCCCCGCCGGTCCCCGCGTGCTCGGCCATTCACCCGCCGTCGTTAAAGCCCTGGAGGAATCGCGGCCGGACATCATCCATTCCCACGGCCTTTGGCAGCTGCTCTCCCACTCCGTCAACCGGCACGGCCGCCGCCGGAACACGCCGGTGTTGATCTCGCCGCACGGCATGCTCGACCCGTGGGCAATCCGCAATTCCTCTTGGAAAAAACGCCTGGCGGGGCTGTTTTTCGAAAACCGCAATCTGCGGGAAGCCGGGTGCCTGCACGCGCTTTGCCGGGCCGAGGCGGAGGCGATCCGCGCCTTTGGCCTAAACAATCCGGTTTGTGTCATTCCCAACGGCATCATTCTGGCCGATGAAGCCAACGAGCCGCCCCCGCCCGCGCCACCGTGGGAGAATCTTTATCCGGCCGGAACCCCCGTGCTGCTCTATCTCGGGCGCCTTCATCCGAAAAAAGGCCTGCCCAACCTGCTGAGCGCCTGGGCGCGCCAATCCCCCGGCGACTGGCGACTGGTGGTCGCGGGGTGGGACCAGGGAAATCACGAGAACGAATTGAAACAACTCGCAGCCGACCTCGGTATCGGCGGCACCGTTCATTTCCCCGGACCCCAGTTTGACGAAGCGCGGGACGCTTGTTACCGCAACGCCGCCGCTTTCGTGCTTCCCTCCTTGAGCGAAGGCTTGCCGGTGGTTGTTTTGGAAGCGTGGGCGCGGCGCTTGCCGGTGTTGATTACCCCGACCTGCAACCTTCCCGAAGGAACCGATGCCGGCGCCGCCATCGGGATTTCCTGCGAAACGGATGGCATCGCCAAGGGGGTGGGAGAGCTGTTTGCCATGAGCGCCGCCGACCGCACGGCCATGGGAGCCAAGGGCCGCTCCCTGGTGGAAACCCGCTTCACCTGGTCGATCATTGCCCGCCGCATGCGGGAAACCCACGACCGGCTGTTGGCCGGGGAACTCCGTGCGGGTGATTGCGTGGAATGGAGCGAGCCAAAGTAAAACAACCCGGAGTCGGCGCCCGGGAAGGTTCAAGCGGTGGTGAGTTCCGCCAGACGGTGACGGGCGTCGCGTTCAAGTTTACCGCAAACCAAGGCGCAAAGATCATATAAACACGGATCGGAAATGGAGTAGCGGATGAAATTCCCCTGCCGCTCACGGTTCACCATTTCGGCGGCACGAAGAATGCCAAGATGCTTGGAGACGTTTCCCTGCTTCATGCCGGTGGCCGTCACCAACTCTCCCACGGTCAGGGGTCCTCCCATGAGCGCTTTGACCACGCGCAGGCGCGCGGGTTCGGACAGCGTCCGAAAAAGCCGGGCCGCCTCCACGATTTGCGTTTCCGAAAGAGAAGTTTGTTTTTCCACTTGCATATTCTATTATCGCGATATAGTAATTCTACACGATGAGTAATCAAGACCAAAGTAAAATTGTTTCGCCCAACGCTCTCCACGGAGACTCGAACCTGTTTGCGGTGGATGTGCGAACACCGGTGGAATACTCCGAAAAGCACATTCCGGGGGCTGCATTGCACCCGTTGCATGAATTGGACGCCGCAAAAGTGCGGGAAAAAGCGGGGGACCGTCCGGTTTGCTTGATCTGCAGAACCGGAAACCGGGCACGCCAAGCCGCCGCCAAACTCGCCGAAGCGGGCCACGGGGAAGTCACCGTGCTCGACGGAGGAGTCGAAGCTTGGGAAGCCGCCGGCCTTCCCCTCAACCGGGGCGCAAAAGGCATGTCGCTGGAGCGGCAGGTCCGGATCGCGGCCGGAGCCTTGGTGCTGATTGGAGTGCTCGGCAGTCTGGCGATTCATCCCGCTATTCTGGCCCTTTCCGGATTCGTGGGGGCGGGTCTGATTTTCGCCGGAGCCACCGATTGGTGCGGCATGGGACTTTTGCTTGCCCGCATGCCTTGGAATCAAAACAAGGCCTCCTGTTGTTCATCCAAAAGCTGAAAACCAACCCTCCAACAGAAAAATCCATCATGTTGCTGCGCCAAATTTTTGATCCCGCACTCGCTCAGTACGCCTACCTTATCGGTTGCCAAAAAACCGGGGAAGCCCTGCTCATCGATCCGGAACGGGATATCGACCGCTACATCCAACTTGCGGAGGACAATGACCTGAAGATCACCGCTGTCGCCGAAACCCACATCCATGCTGACTTTGTGAGCGGGGCGAGGGAGTTTGCGCACGCCGTTCCCGGCCTCCAACTCTATCTCTCCGACGAGGGGGGGAGAGATTGGTCCTACCAATGGCCAAGCCGGAATGCCAATTTGCACCTGCTCAGACATGGTGACACCTTTTGCGTGGGTGGTATCCTAATCGAGGCGGTGCACTCGCCCGGGCACACCCCCGAGCACCTCTCCTTCCTGATCACTGACACGGGTGGCGGCGCGGATGAACCGATCGCCCTGGCCACCGGGGATTTTCTGTTTGCGGGAGATGTGGGCCGTCCCGATTTGCTGGAAACGGCCGCGGGCGCCAAAGGAGTGATGGAGCCCTCCGCGCGGCAATTGCGTGAATCCCTTGTTGAGCGTTTGCGGGATCAGCGGGATTACTTGCAGATCCTG
The DNA here is from genome assembly GCA_003566375.1 of Opitutia bacterium. Classification (GTDB taxonomy): domain Bacteria; phylum Verrucomicrobiota; class Verrucomicrobiia; order Opitutales; family T3Sed10-336; genus T3Sed10-336. Next base: position 6,207 of record PXDN01000055.1, on the reverse strand, counting down.
CCCGGACACGGCGCGGGGAGCGCCTGCGGCAAATCCCTGGGCGCCATTCCAACAACCACCCTGGGTTACGAGCGCCGCTTTAACGCGGCGCTCAAAGGAGCGTCGGATGACGCCGCCAAATTTGTGCGGGACATACTCACCGGCCAACCCGAACCGCCCCTGTATTTCGCCCGAATGAAACAGGTGAACCGCGATGGAATCGAAGTCACCGGAGGATTCAGGATGCCGCCCAAAACAACGGGAAACCAAACGGAGGATTTTGCCCGCGGGAGAAAAGGCCGGATTCTCGATTTGCGCCCGGACCGGGAAGTTTTTTCCCGCCAACACCTCAAGGGAGCCATCCACGCTCCTTTCGGCACATCATTTTTTCTGGCCGCGGCGGGGTCCTACGTCTCAGAAGAAGAACCCATCCTCCTCGTGCTGGAAAACATGGGCGATTTGGAGGAAGCGGTTCGCCAACTTTACCGCATTGGCCTGGACCGGGTGGCTGGCTGGACGACAATGGAGGATCTTCAAAAGGAGCCTCAAGAATGGGCTTCCCTGCGGCGGGCGTTGTTTGACGATTTTGACGAATCAGCGGCCCGGCGCGCCGGGGCCATTCTTGACGTGCGCACAACGGTCGAATTTGAAGCCGGGCATATTGAAAACGCGTTATCCATTCCTTACACCCGGCTGCGGGAAAAGCTGGGTGACATCCCGCGAAACAAACCCCTGTTCATCCATTGTGGCACGGGGCGGAGAGCTGGGCTGGCCGCTTCCTACCTGCAATCGGAAGGTTTCGACGCGACGCTGGTGGACGGGGTGTGCGAAACCTGTGAACGCATCGCGACGGATCGCGGAATCACCAACTGAGCCCGAGCATGATACTGGCCCTTTTGTTTGGCGTGATCGTGGGGCTGGCCCTTGGCTTGACCGGTGGGGGCGGTTCCATTTTTGCGGTTCCCCTCTTGATTCACGGGCTCGGCTACGACCTGCGCCGGGCGGTGGCCATGTCTTTGGCGGTGGTGGGTCTGACCGCCCTTTTTGGCGCCCTTTTGCAAGCGCGGCAAGGCAGGGTTTTATGGAAAGCCGGAGCTCTGCTCGGAGCGGGAGGGATGATTGCGGCTCCGTTCGGGGCCATGGCGGGTGCCGCCATGCCGGAAACCACCGGTCTCTATCTTTTCTCGGCGCTCATGGCGATTGTCGGTATATTCATGATTCGAAAGCCAAACAACGGAACCGATGTTCCCCTTGAATGGATCGCCTGTCGCAGAGACCCCGCGAATCCGCCCCGTTTCACCTGGCTCTGCGCGGTGAAGGTTACGGGAACGGGGGTGGCAACCGGCGCCCTCTCGGGGGCCTTTGGAGTTGGCGGAGGGTTTTTGGTGGTTCCAGCCTTGCTGGTGGTACTGCGGGTTGAAATGGGGGTGGCCCTGGCCACTTCCCTGGTCGCCATTTTTCTCGTCTCGACGTCCGGATTCGCCGCCAACGCACGGTTTATGGAAACGGGCGATTGGGAAACCGGTGCGGGATTCTTGCTTGGGGCCGCCGTTGGCATGGCAAGCGGCATCCTGCTGAAGACGCGCCTGCCCGGTGAAGTTTTAAAAAAAACTTTCGGGTGGGCGGTCATCGGTACCGCTGTTTTCATGGCCATCCAAACCGGTTGGGCAGGATGACACTTCCCAGGCCAACCTCACCGCGGCTTTAAAAACGCCATCACCACTTGGGCCGGACCGTCAACCGCGGATAGCCGGTAGCGGACGGCGGCGGACGGGACGATAAAGGTTTCGGCAAAATTGAAGCGGCGGGCCGACTCCTCCCCGGCTTGCACCCGCACGGCCTTCCCCGAAGTCACGTTCAGCATGTGGGGGGATCCGGCGGTTTCGATTTCGACGGCCGAGGAAAAGGTGATCCGGTGGACGTCGTAAAAATGATCCGGATGGGTCGGCAAATGCTCGCGTTTCCAGCCGTCTCCCTCCGCCATCACGCGCGGCCGGGATATCAACTCACGCTCCACTTGCTCCCCTTGGCGGGTAAAGTCGAGGTTCTCCATCGCCCGTTCGATATTGAGCGGTCGGGGTTGCCCGTCCAAACCCAAGCGCATCCAGTCATACAGTTTGAAGGTGAAAATGTAGGGGGTCGCGCTGATCTCCAGCACCAGAGTGTCACTTCCCGAGCAATGGATGGTGCCATGGGGAATGAGAAACAAATCCCCGGGACGGGCCGGGTGTTGTTTTACCCAGGCTTGCGCATCGAGGGGAGTTTTTTCCCGGTGACTGGTTTCCACCGCCGCCCGGAACTCTTCCGGCTTCACCCCTTCTTCGAACCCGAGCCAAACCACGGCGTCAGCTCCCGCGTCGAAAATATAATACGTCTCATCCTGGGTGAACGGTTCGCCAAATTGGTCGCGAATGTAATCGGGCCGCGGGTGGCATTGCAGCGAGAGATTGCCTCCGCCAAAAGTGTCTAGGTAATCAAAGCGGATGGGGAAATCCCTTCCGAAAACGTTGGCGTGCTCCCCGAGCACTTCCTGGTGGTGAAGCGCCATCAGGCAATCGAAGGAGATCTCCAACAGGATGCCGTCTTTGGCCAGCATCAACCCGTTTTCCGGCAGGATCGCTTCGAACGACCAAGCATAATTGGGCACGTCGGAGGCCAGTCCCGAAAACCGTTTCTTCATCCACTGCCCGCCCCAGGGGCCCGGCTCAAACCATGGGCGGGGCCGGAACACGCTTCGGCTCATCGCCGCCAGCGCCGCCCGCACATCCGCGCCCGCGGCGAAGACCGGCTCTTCCGCCCGTTGCAGATCCACCACCCAATCGACCCGCGGCAAAATCTCCGTCCGGTGTTTGGCCAGCACCGGCCAATCCACAAAGTAAAAACGTTTGTAAGCCTCCTTGGGGGGAAGGGAGCGTCGCAGGCCAAGGTTGGCCACGGACCCGGCGCGGGAGCGGAACTGGATTTCGTTTTTGGGGACTTCCAGATACATCAAAGGGGCTTCCCATCCGGCCAGGGCGGCTCCGCATCCATAAAGGATGACCGGTTGGCCGTCGGACGGCACTACCATCGAACGGAGTTTTTCCGTATCCACAAAGTCACTCAGGGTTCCCGGGAACCGTTTGCCAAAGAGGGGATCTTCGCCGCCGAGGAAAGGAGCGGCGAGTTCCCCGATCTCCCCCTGCGGTCGGTATGCCTCCGCCGCGTCCACCCAGGCGGGGCGCGCTCCCCGCTCGCGCAGGGCGGCGTCGAGCCGTTCGCGAAAATCATACCAAAGCGTGCCGCCATGGCCGTCCACCACCACCATCGGAAGGTGGGCCACGATTTCGGCCAGGGAGGTGAACCCGGTCCGAATTTCCCCTTCCAGCGGAAAGGCCGGATGGATGTCATAGGAGCCCGCCGGAGGCGGAGTCCACCTAACCGGTGCCAGATGCTGCGTGGTCTTTCTGTATGTGGGCGAACTCATGATCGCCTTTCCATACTGTGGATTTTACCGCGGCTGGCATTCGAAAAGTGAAATAAAATCCCCTCGCAACGGCACCCGCCCGCCCCGGGCGCGAAAAAGCCCGCCGCCGTTTCCGGCCGGCGGGCTTCCCCGGTTGGTCAAAAATATCCGTACCCAAAAATCAAGGATTGCCGCCCCGGGCGCCACGCTGACGGCCCTCCCCGCGGCGCGGGCCGGGCTGCCCGGATCCATCACCTTGGAACATCAGTCCGCGGGCGATCATCCGTTCCATGTTGTCGATGTTTTCATCCTCGAATGCCGGATGCTGGCGGGCCTGCAAGGTGGCCATTTCAGAGAGCAAACGAACCTCCTCGAACATCTCCCGCTGTTGCAAGCGCAACTGCTGGCGCTCGGGAGCATCCTCGGGCAAATCGCGGGCGGCTTGGCGCAAATCGCGGAATTCCTCCGCCAACTGGCGGAACTGGCTTTCAATCTCACGCAGTTCCGGCGATGTTTTGGCCGCCTCCTCCCAAGCGGCGCGAAACCGGTTGAATTGCTCCCGGCGCTCCGCCCATTCGGCCCGGCGGTCGGCACGGGGGTCTTCCCGCTCCTCCGGCAAGGCGGCAACCCGCGAGGTGGTCAAAGGCAAGGTTTTTTCCTCCTCTTCGACGCGGATGGTCAGGGTGTTTTCGTCCGCTTGGTGCGAAACCACTTTGACACCGCGGCGGGTGTCTCCCTCCCCGATCCAAAAGGTCGCGTTTTCCCACGGGTTATGGAGGCTGAATTGAGTGCGCCCTTCCAGGGTTAAAACGGAACGGAACAGCCATTGATCTATGGCCTTCTCCGGTTTGGGAGGAAGTTCGGGGGTGGGAGGGGTTGGAGGTTCGGCGCGTTCCGCCCGCTCGGCCCGCATCCTTTCCCGCATGGCGGCGCGTTCCTCGTCGCTCATGTTGCGCCACTGCTCCATGCGGGCACGCCGTTCTTCGGGCGGCAGATTGCGGAATTCCTCCCACTGGCCGCCACGCGGGCGGCGCTCGCGTTCAGCGGGTTCGGTTTCCTGGGCAAGCAAAGCGGTTACCGAGGCGCCAAACGCCACCGAGGCCGCTAACAAAATTCTAATTGATCGATTGTGTGTAATCATTGGCAAACTCCATTGGTTTCGGGTTGCTGTCCGTTGCTGGAAAACACCCGCCGGGATGGAAAGTTTCAACTCCGGTCCGGGGGATTATTCCCGGTCCCGCCCCCTTCGTCCACGCCCCTCCTTTTCCCTTGCGGGGGCCGCCTCATCGGGACAACTCTTTATCCCATGAAACATTGGTTGGTGAAGCAGGAACCGGAAGCCTATTCCTGGGACGACTTTGTGAAGGAGGGCGGCACGGCTTGGGAAGGAGTTCGCAACTACCAAGCCCGCAACAATCTGCGTGAAATGAAAACAGGAGACCAAGTCTTTTTCTACCACAGCGTCGGTCCCCGCGAAATCGTCGGTCTGGCGGAGGTCACGGGCGAAGCTTGCCCGGACCAAACCAGCGATGACGAACGCTGGGTGGCGGTCGATTTAAAGCCGCTTCGCCCCCTCCCCAAGCCGGTCCATCTGGACACCATCAAAACCACCAAAGGACTGGAAGAAATCGCCTTGATCAAGCAGAGCCGCCTCTCCGTCATGCCGCTAACCGCGGGCGAGGCCAAAATTCTCCGACGCCTCGGCGGTCTGAAAAGCTGACGGTTCTTCCGGCCGCCGCGCCGGTTTGGCGGTCTTTTGGTTTTGGTGAGCAAGGGGTTGATTGCCGGGGACTCCTCCAGGTTGGCCGCATTTTTTACCCAGCCTAAACATCGGGCGCCGGTAGCCATCATGGTTCCAATGCAAAAAACGGGCGCTCCCTTAAGGGAAGCGCCCGCAAAAGTTCGGATTGCTCCGACGGAATTAGAAGGACCAGTTTACAAACGGGAAGCCGGTGGCCAGTTTGTTCGGAAATTCACTGAACCACGGGTTCGAGGTCACGATGTTGACCAAACCGATCTGCACGCCGTGCAGGTTCTCCGTGTAGTTGACCAAGCCCCATTGCAAGCCTTTGACATCCTTGCCCACGTTCACCAAGCCGGACTGGAGCCCAACCAGGGAACCTTGGGAAATGTTCACCATGCCGGCCTGCCAGCCAACCACATGGCCGCTGGAGTGGCTGAAAAAGCCGCCCCAGATCACACCGGTGTGGGACTCGGCGTAGGTGCCGATGAAAGACCAGGACAGGCCGGTGCTTTCGCCCGTCAAACCATTGACGAAGCCGAGGCTGAGGCCGTTAACCTGATTTTCACCCCAAACGTTCAAGGCCACCCCGCGCACGGTTTCCCCGCGCGGAACAATGGCGATATCGGGTGTGAGCGAAAGCTGGAAGGCGCGGTCGGCCAGCGCGACATTCGCGGCGACCAAAAAGGAGAATGCGAGAATGAGTCTTTTCATGATGTTGTGATGTAGTTTGTTGATTGATTCGGGCACGACCGGACAAACATTTCCAAGCCGAAATCGTTCTCCGGTCATTCACCGGCGGATACAAGCCGGTTTTCCCATGACCGTCAATGTTAACTTTTGGTCCGCAACTGCCTTTCCCTCCGCCTTACCTCCGCTTTCTCGTTGTCAACCGCCGTAAACCGGATTGGCTGGCAACGTGTCCGAGGCCGATGACAACACCGATGATTTGCCGCCCCCGCTGCTGCGGGCCCTCTACCGGATCAGCCGCCTGACCGGCCGGGTGGCGGACTCCCGCGAGGCCATGCGGCTGTTTCTGCGGGAG
>PXDN01000230.1 GCA_003566375.1 Opitutia bacterium | reverse complement strand
CGTATTGCCGCAGGTCCTCTCCGGGAACAATCGCCCAACCCGGATGGACGCCCAATTCGCCCCCTTTGGACCGGAACCAACCCTCCTTGGCGGTTTCCGCGGCGGCAAAGAAGGCGAGGGCACCCGCGAAGGCGAGTCCGGACCTTTTTGAAAAAGCCGCCGCCGGACGCGCCGGCGCGCCATTGGTGGAGCCCGCTCCTCCGTTATGGCTCACTCCCTTCAGAAACAGAAGGCTCAACAACCAAAGCGAGACCAAGGTGGCCACGAGAATGATGTAGCCAATCGAATCATGGTATTGGTCCACCGCCTCCATTCCCCGATGGGCGGCCACATGGACGAGAAACATGGTCCGGCCCACGTTGAAAATGGATGCGGCGGCGACTCCCGCCGCCAGCAAACCGAGCCGCCGGGAAACGGGTAGTCGGTAAAATTCCCCCAAAAACAGGGCCATCATGATGGAGGTTTGGAGAGAAAAAATGCCGCTGCACGCTTCCTCGACGCCGACTTTTCCCGCCGCCGTGGCAATAACACTGCCTTCCCGCACGCTGGGAACTCCCAGAATGCTTAAAAATTCCGCCGCCACGGCCGCGTTGAATAGCATCAGTTGCTCGATCAACCCGCGCTCAATTGCTGTCGGCCAGGGAACCGCCACCAGAAAAAACGCCACCGGGAACAAAAAATGCCGCGCCCACGGCCTTCCCCCCAGACGGGCGATCAGGGCCAGCGTCAGAACCACCCCCAGACCGGCCGCCCCCCAACTCACCAGGCGCCAGTCCGGGTTGGCGCTCTGAACGAAGCGCAGGGGCAGAAACAGAAACACGCAGCCCGCCGCCAAAAGGTTGGCCAAGCCGGTGGTGGCCCGATCAGGCCGGCGTTCAGGGCGGGACGGCCAGCGCTGCAAAAACAGGTAAAGACAGAGGACCGGGATGGCCCAACCGTAAAAGTACTGCTCATTGGTGGACCACTCCAAACTTTGCTGATCGATGACGAAAACCCATGTGATCACCAAAACCAGCGCGGGAGGAAGAATCGGCATCCATGTCCCATAATGCCTGGGGGAAACGGTGCCGTCCGCCCGCTTTTTGTCAGCCGTCGAAGCCATGGCCCGCCTCAGTTATCGGAGGAAACCTGTTGCTCCCGGGCCTCGCGGAGGAGTCGGCGTTCCTCGGGAAGCAGATCCAAATCGGCGGGGAGGTTGTCCAAATAATCATTGGCCTCCGCGTGGTTGCCGGAGAACGCCAGGAACAAGCCGTAATACAGTTGGGCGGGCGGGGATTCCCGAATCCTTTCCGGAGGCATCTCTTCGAACAGCGCCACGGCTTCTTCCGTGCGGTCCTGCATGTGCAGGGAGAGCGCGTAGGTGAGCGTGATGCGCAAATTATCCTGGTTTTGTGAATACAGACGGAGGGCCGTGGCGTGGGCTTCCTCCACCCGCCTGTGCTGAAGGAGCAGAAGCCGGGTCAGGTCGTTGCGGGCGAAAATGTCGGTTGGATTCCGTCGCACCATTTCCTCAAGGATGCGGGTCAAGCTGTCGCTGCGGCCGGATTCCAACGCTTCGTTGAAAATTTCCTGAGCGGGCCAGTCCTCGTTTGGAAACCGGTCCATGGCCGTCCAAATCAGTGATTCGGTCTCCTGAACCCAACCCCAGTCCCGAGTCATTTCGAGCAACTCCCGCATTTGCCGGACGGTTCGGACACTAACGACCGCCAGGCGCCACTCCGTTTCAAAACTGCCGGCCCGTTCCTGTTCCCGAAACGCGCGGGCGAGTTTGGCGTGCCTGCGGAAATTGCCTTCCCGCCAGTCGAGCGGCCGCAAATACTGCTCCAGTTGCTGCCAGCGCCGACTTTGCAGGAGGGCTTCGCTGACATGGAATTGCACCCCTTGGGTATTCCTGACTTCGGAGGAGAACGACTGCGACCATTCCACCAGCGGGACGTGGTCGCGGTTGCGCATCATCAGTTCCGCCATCATGAAGGCCTTGCGGGGATCGTCGTGGGCCTCTTCCTGTAACTCCCGCAAATAGTCGGCGTAATCCACGCGAAAACCGGTTCTGCGCAAGGTGGTGAGGGCGAGCAAACGGTCGAAGTAGGAAGACTCGGGGTTGTCCCGGATGCGTTGGGCCAGGGGAATCGCTTCGATCATCAAGCCCTGCCGGAGGTCGTCGAGAATCAACTCGCGCCGGGCGCGGGCGTGGCGGGGATCCTCCTCGTCCCGGGCGATCTCTCCCAATTCGAGCCGGGCCCGTTCCGAAACCACAACGTTGTTCGAGGACAAATCGGTCAGTAACAACTCCAGGGAAGCTTGTGAGTGGCCGGGCTCGACCCTCAGCAATTCTCTCAAAGCCCCGCGCGCCTCCTCCGCCTCACCCTCGCCGCTGGCCATCTGAAAACGTGCCCAGAGGACGCGGGGGTCGTTGGCCTGTTCGGCCGGCATCCCTTCCATGGCCCGGCGGGCGGATTCGTATCGGTTCATCCGCGCGGCTTGCGCGGCCCACAGAATCCGGTTTTCGTGGTCCTCCGGGTCCAGGGCGCTGACGCGTTCCCGGTAATTCAAAGAATCATCTGTTCCGATCCTTTCTCCGATTTCAGCCATCAGCCGGTTGGCTCCAAGGTTATTGTAATTGGTGCGCAGAATCTGGTGGGTGGTCAGAATGGCTCCCCGGATGTCGTCGTCCTCCAGAAATTCGCGGGCTTGGGTAATCAAGCGTTCCTGTTTGAATTCCTGGTAGGCCGGCAGGGCCAGGTAGCGAATGCCGGCCAATCCCCCGCCAACAATCACGAGTCCCGCCGCTCCCAGGATGGCGATGCGCGACGTCAGGCGGCGCAAAATTTTCCGCCGCTGTTCCACCACTTGTCCCGGCAGGGAAACCGCGTCACGGATGCTGCCGACAAACGTTTCCCAAAGGTAGGCAACCCCGTCCGCAATGACTTTGATCCCGGAGACCGTTCCGCTGGCCGCGGTGGTGACCAAAAAAAGGGGGAGCCTTACGATGAACAATACCGTGTTGCGGATTCCGCGCAAAATCAGCTTCGGTGCCCGCGGCAGCAAAGTGACAAGGTTTTGAATTCCATCGGTCACCGCCCAGAAGAGGTATTTGAAAAAATCCAAGATCAGGGTAAACGGGCGTTTTAAGGTTTTGAGGGAATCCACCTGCACGCCCAAATTGTCGGCAATGGACCAGATAAAATCGCCCGTTCCCCTCAGGATGCGGCGGGGCAGGCGGCGCAGTGTCTTGAACCCGGTGCGGATGCCGAACGCGGTGTCACCAAAAAAATCACCGATGCGACCGGGGATTTTTTTCAGAGATGCAAAGGTCCCCAGCCAGGTCTCGGTGATGATTTCCCACCATGCGGACACCGTGGAGGCGATTCCCCTGCGAATTTTTCTTAAAATTTTACTCATGCGGTCATGGCGTCTCCGACTTTGCCAACAGTGTATTACGCACGTTTTTCCCAATAAAGACAAGCCGGGTATTGCTTTTAAAGCAAAGAAACGCCAACCGGGATATATGACCCGCGTTTTGCCGGGTGGTTCGTTTCAAGGGCGGAGGCGGTCCCGATATTCTTTTCCCCTCTCCAAAAAATTGGCCACTTGAAAGTAATCATGGTTGGCAAGAGCGGTTTGGAACGCCTCCAGTTCATCCTGAAAGCCGCGAACCGCCCGCAGGATCTCCTCATGATTTTGCCGCAGAATTTCCCGCCACAGCCGGGGGTCCCCGCCCGCGATGCGGGTGGTGTCCCGCAACCCCCCGCCCGCGAAGTTACGCCAGCCCGGGTCCAGGCTGAGCAGGCGGGAGCAGAGCAGGGAGGCGAGCACATGGGGGAGATGACTGATGTTGGCCACGATTTCGTCGTGCCTCTCTGGATCGACGGTGGACACCATGCAGCCAAGGGCGGTCCAAAAGGCGGCCACCTTCCCGGTTGCCTCCTCCGGCGTGTTGTCCAGCGGAGTCACGAAGCAGGGGCGGTTTTCAAACAAGTCTTCCCGCGCGTGCTCCATGCCTGATTTCTCCGATCCCGCCATCGGGTGGGCACCGACAAAGTCGGCTTTCGGTGACACCACGTCATGGGCCAGGCGGCAAATTTCACTTTTCACACTGCCGACGTCGGTCACCAGCGCCCGTGGAGAAAGCGAGGGCGTGATTTCGCGCACCAGCGGCACAATGCAATCGACCGGGGCGCACACCACCACCAACGACGCCCCTTCCACGGCGTCCGCCGCTGAAGCAAAAACCTCGTCGCACCATGGTTCGTCTTCCAACCTCAGGCGGATTTCCGGGCGCCGGGCCCACAGGGCGATGGAGTTGGCGAGCCCCCGGGCGCGCGCCGCCCGGGCCAGGGACGCGCCCAGCAGGCCAGGGGCGAGAATGGCGATCCGCGAATGGGTCGCGCGGGGCCGGGGGGGGGACTGGTGAGTCGGATCGTTCATATTGTTCTTGCAGCGGTGAAAACGAGGAAGGTAGCTTGCATGGTTTGTGCGCGGGTTTGCTTTCGGAATTTTTCCGGACCTTTCATCCCGCTTGGATTTCAAAAAAGACGTTCATGCCTTCCGGTAAAAGAAAAATCAGCCGCCGTAAGAAGATAAGAAAATTTCTCCGCGTGACCGGCGCCGTTTTGGGCGTCGCTTTGATTGCGGTCGTTTTCTACTTCGCCGCCACCGCGGGTCCGCGTTCTCCCGATGCCGCTCCCCGCCAAGTGACCGTTGACTCGGCCATGGCCGACGAGAGCCGCGAACTCTTTGCCCGTTTCGAGCGCGCGGTCGGGGAGGGCACGCCGGATGAGAACGAAATGGAGATGCTGCGCCGCGCCATCACCCTGCAGCGCGACTTTAACTCCGCCGCCGGCTCGGTGGGGTTGGAGCACCGGCGCCACTTGGAGGAAATGGAAGCCCGTTTGTCCAACTACCAAGCCCGGGAACTGGCTGAACGCAGCCGGGAGGCGGAGGAGGAAGCCGATGCCCATGAGGGCGAAGGGCGGGCCACCGAGGCGCTCGCCGCCGTGGAAAGAGCTTGGGAACTGCAACGCGAAATCAACAGCCGCCACGGCCGCTCCTCCTACCGCGACACCGGCCGGGAGGCCCGCCTTCAGTTGCGAAAAATGACCATGGAAACCGAACCGGTCCACCGCCGGAGCATGGAATTGGAAACACTCGGTTTGGCGGCCGCCGAAAGCCGGGACTGGGCCGATGCCCGCCGACTGTTGAATGAAGCGAGCGCCTTGCAAAAGCAGATCAACGACACCGGCCGCCGAAACCGCTTTCATGATTCCTCCCGACTCGACCGGTTGAACGAGGCCATCGCCGGATTGGCCGTGGGCGAAATGTCGGGGGAGGTGGACAATTTGGCTGAACGGGCGGCCGATTTGGAGCAGGATGGCCGTTTTGACGAAGCCGCCCAGTTGTTTGAGCGGGCGATGTTGTTGCAAAATCAAATCAACCGCGATCATCCCCAAAGTCCGTTTGTCTCCCTGCCGCGGGTTTCCGAACTGGATTCCGCCCGCCAGCGCGCTCTCAGTGGCCCTCGTCTGCGCGAGGTTGAGACGGCTCTCGCGTCCCTGCGGTCATCTTTGCGTGCCGGAGACATGCCGGGCGTGCGCGGCGGTTTGGCCGATGCCAATGAAAAAATCCGCCACCTGAACGAACTGTTTCCCCGCAGTTCGCTGCTCGATTTCACGGTCCGCTTGCAGCTCGATTACCTTGATAACGTGAAAGAGAATTTGCCCTCCTTGCAGAGCGTGCTTCTGGAGGACTTGGTGGATCTGCCCGGGCAAGGCGGCGCGCGCATGAAACGAACCGAGGTTTCCCAGTCGCTCTACCAACAAATCATGAATGCCAATCCCAGCCGCAACACCGGCGCCGGATTGCCGGTCGATTCCCTCACGCTTTCCCAAGCGCGGGATTTTTGCCGCCGCGCCGGTTGGATCCTCGGCCGTCCGGTCGATTTGCCCACCAGAGAACAGTTTGCCGCCGCGCTGGACGAGGCTGAACGCGGCGGGGCCGCCGCGGAAGAGGGGAAGGCCATCGATGCCGTGACGGCGGGTGCGCCCAATGCCCATGGATTCATTCACTTGGTGGGCAACATCGGGCAGTGGCTCGCCGACGAGCCGGATGAAGGCCGCGGTTTGGTGGCCGGGGGCCGTTTTGCCGAACCGGAGAGTTTGTTCCGCGAGGTCAACCGCAACGAGCGGTCCCGCTCCATCGGTTTCCGCTACGTGGTGGCCGGGGAATCCGGGGAGTGAGGGAAACGTTTCCCAACTCCGGCGGGCATTAGCGCCGGACGTTCCAAATCGCCCGGGAATCCGTGGTGCGGCCGATTCCGTCGAAACGTCCGTGGATGTAGTCTTGGCTGCCCATGTGGGGTGGAAGCGCTTCCGGTTTCCCCCCGCAGCAAGGCTTCCAAGGCGAGCAGCGCCAAGGGTTCCAATACGTCCACCCGCGCGTTCACGTATTGTTCGGCCAGGCGCAGCCCCCATTCCAGCGGACCGCTTTCGCCGGTGAAAAAATGGAGTTGGCAGGCCGCGAAAATCAGGTCGCTGACGGCGTTGATGAAGGTGAGGGCATCCCCTCG
>PXDN01000147.1 GCA_003566375.1 Opitutia bacterium | reverse complement strand
CGCCGCGGGATCGCGCGGCGGGTAGGAAAACCGTTTCGGGAAAGTCGAAAGATCAACCCGTTGCGGGCGGGTTGCGTTTCCGCGGCAAACTTGGCGCAGTGATTGCGTCCGACTGTGTGCCGACTTGGCTTCACACTTGCTTTCCCCATTGATTTGGCCGCGACAATAATTTTAGCAGCTGCTAAAATTATTGTCGCGTGGCGGTGGTGAAGCGGTGGCCTGTGAATCCAGAAGTATCACCGGTCTATCAAGGCCGGGTGCGGCCATCCAGCGATCCCGGGCCCGCGCCCGCCACCCGCGCTCCCTCGGGCAAGGTTTCCAAAATATTTTCGGTGAGCGCGCCATCCGGGCGGGCCAGGGAGTTGCCGCTCCCGCCAATCGCCCGGTAAAAGCGCACGGTTCCGTTTAAAAACGCCACATGGCCGCCATCGGTGGATGTTCAGTCATGATGATTTTCTTTTGTTGGTCTTGGCGGGTTTCGGTTTGGCGCCCGGCCCGCTCCGTTTTTTCACGCAGGAAGCCTTCAGCCAAACCGCGTAATCGGTTTCGTCAATCTCCCCGGCGGCCAGGGCCAGGGTTTGCAAAACCACCTCCTCTTCGGGGGCCTGAAAGCTCAGGCCGTTGATTTCCAAAAACAAAGCCGCGGCCATGAAACCGCTGCGTTTGTTTCCATCCAAGAACGGATGGTTTTTCACGATGCCTGCCGCGTAGGACGCGGCCAATTCCGGCAAGGAGGGGTCTCCGTAGGTCCACAAATGCCGGGGCCGGTTGAGGGCCGACTCCAGCATGCCCTCATCGCGAACGCCATCCAAACCGCCAAACCTGCGCAGCATCTCCCCATGAAAAGCGTGGCAGTCGGCGGCCTCTATCCAGACCGGCTCCTTCACTTGGCGAGTTCCCTGAGCGCGTTGCGATACCGCCTCATTAAACTATCGGCGACTTCCATTTTTTCTTTAAACCCCGCCCGCTCCGGAGTGACCCGCAGGGCGCCGTCCGGCGCTTCGGTGAGGTAAAGGCTGTCTCCCTCCTCCACGTTGAGAACCCGCAACGCCTCCTTGGAGAGCACGATCCCGTAAGAATTCCCGATTTTGCGAACTTTGGTTTCAATGGCCATGTTCCAACAAATGTTATTACGTTGACGGGTTGTCAAGTCATTCCGAAGCGGCCTTGTCACCGCCGGTTGTTTGTCCCAAGTTCAAACCATGTTTGCTCAAGTCCGCCGTTTTGCCCGTTTCCTCCCGTTTCTCGCGGCCGCCGCCACGGCCGCTTTTGCCGAACCCCGGCTCGACCGTTCGCCGGCCGAAGGAGAGGTCAACCATTCGCCCGGCGATGGGGCGGTGACGACAGTCAATCCGCCCCCTTTTGTCTGGCTGCCGTTGGACGGGGCGGAGGCCTACCACCTGCAAGTCTCCCGCTCGGCGGATTTCCCGGAGACTGGCACCATCACCGTGCGGGATGTGGACCTGACGGTTTACATTCCCCGCCACCCGATGCAAACGGGAGATTGGTATTGGCGATATGGGTACTCCAGCGGCGGGGAAACCCGTTTTGGCCGGGCGCGCCCGTTTACCATCGCGGAGGACGCGGTGAACCTCCCGTTTCCACGGGTGGAGGAGGTGTTGGAGCGGGTGCCTTCCAGCCGCCCCCGGCTTTATTTTTCCCCTGAAGTCATCGCGGAAATCCGGGCCGAACCGGAAGGGCGCTACCGGGAAATCGTCGAACCGGCGGTGCGGGCGGCGGAAGAAGCGCTGGCCATGGAGGAGGACCTGTTCCCCGAACCCCCGCCATGGGAGGATTTCGGGGAAAGTTTACGGGAGGAATATCAGCGCATTTTCGTCTCCATGCGGCCCTACACCGAGCGAATGCACCAGTGCGCGATGGCGTATTTGTTTACCGGAGACCGCCGCTACGCGGAGGAAGCCCGGCGGCGTTTGCTGCACTTCATGACATGGGATGTGGAGGGGCCGTCGAGCGTCATCTGGCCTTCCGAACTCGGCATGGACATCGCGGAGCGGGGACCGCGGACGTTTGACTGGATCCACGACATTTTAACCGAAGAGGAACGGGCCAAATGTCTCGACGTGTTGGGCAAGCGCATCGCCCAGATCAACCGGCTGCACCGCTCCATGCCGTTCGAGAGCCGCCCGTATTCCAGCCACCCGGGCCGCATGATCGGCTTCGCCATCGAGGGGAGCCTGGCGCTGGCCCACGACGTGCCGGAGGCGGCCGATTGGCTGGAATACACCCTGCGGCTGCTTTGGTCGGTTTATCCCGCCTGGGGCGGCGAGGAGGGCGGCTGGCACGAGGGGATCGGCTACTGGAACAGTTACATGGGGCGCATCATGAACGTGGTGGTCGAGCTGGACCGCCTGGGGGTGCCGATCAAGGAGAAACCGTTTTTCCGCAACACCGGCTGGCACGGCTTCTACGTCGCCTATCCGGGCCGGAAACAGCGGGGGTTTGGCGACGGCTTCGAAGGCGGGATCAGCCGCGGTTTCGGCAACAACCTTTACCGTTTCTCCACCCTTTACCAAAACCCGTGGTTTCGATGGAGCGCCAACCGGATCGGGGGCCGCCCCTTCGGACCGGTGGCGGCGCAAGTGCTCGATCCGGACTTGGAGGAGAAATCTCCCGACGGCCTTCCCCAATCGCGCCTGTTTTCCGATGTCGGCCTGGTGGCCATGCATGGCGATTTGGCCAATCCCGATGACAATGTCATCCTGCTGCTGCAAAGTTCGCCCTTTGGATCGGTCAGTCATAACCACGCCAACCAAAACGCCTTCACCCTCGACGCGTATGGGGAGCCGCTGGCCATCAGCAGCGGGTTTTACCAAGCCTACGGCCGCGGCCACCACTCCGAATGGATCTGGCAAACCAAGGCCCACAACGCGGTTTTGGTTAACGGGGAAGGCCAGACCCCGCGCAGCCGCCGGGCGGTTGGCGAAATCACCGCGTATCAGGAAAACGGCGACTGGGCTTACGCGGCGGGCGACGCCACCGCCGCCTATGACGGGCGTCTGAATAAATTCACGCGCCACGTGGTCTTCCTGCGGCCGGACACGTTTGTGATGATCGACGAGCTGGAAGGCCCCGGGGAACCGGCCCGCTTCCAATGGCTGTTGCACGCCCGCTCCGAAATGGAGCTGGACGAAGCCGGCCGCACCGTCGTTTCCGCCCAGGGGGACGCGCGCCTGCGGGTGCGGTTTCTGGAGCCGAGCGGCCTGACCTTTATCCAAACCAGCGGATGGGACCCGGAGCCACCCCGGCCCGACCGGGCGCCGCCGCAATTCCATTTCACCGCCTCGACGCGGGAAGCCCGCCAAGCCACCCGGTTCATCACGGTTCTGCAAACCCACCGGGCGGGTGACGCGGAGGATTTGCCGGAGCCGCGTCTGCGCGAAGCCGAAGGCGGCGCGGCCGTGGTGATCGGTGATCGGCTGGTCTTGTGGAAAGCCCCCGGCGCGGACGAAATCCGTTCCGGACAAGTGACCTCCCCCGATCCCGTCACCGTTCTCCGCGCGGGTGTCCGGTAAATAGGAAAAAAAGGGTTGCCTTTGCAGCCATGAAAATCGCAGGATTCGTTACATTCACATCGAGTTGTATCCAGCCAACCCTTAACCCACCTGTCCTCATGATGAAAATGAACCCACGTTATCGCTTGATTTCCGCGGCCGCGGTCGGACTTTTTGCAGCATCCTCTCTCTTTGGTTTTTCTCCCCAAACTTGGCAATTCGGTTCAGGCGAGGGGCGCGACGGCGATGGCGGGTTTGCCTTGCTCACGGTGCCTAATGAAGCGGGAGCCGATACGGCTCAATGGAGCGTGACCGCGGATGCTCTCCGCCTCACCTCGTCGGCCGGAGCACCCTACAACGATTTCAGCGCCATTTTGCCGATGTCCGGTCTCGGCGGAACGAACCTTCAGAATTTCACCATCACGTTGGAAGGCACACTCGTCTCCATTGGAACCGACAGCTGGTCTTACCGCGGCGGCATTGTCGCCCTGGGGGACGGTGCCTTGGGAACGGATTACGGCACCACCGACCATTACGTCGCCAGTTTGCACAGGATTCAATCCTCCGAGAGAAGGTTGCGGCTGGCAGTCGGGCCCGGGGGTTCGACTTTGGTTCAGACCACTCCGGACTCCCTCTCCTCCGAAGACGCCTTCACGGTCCGCCTGGAGGGCACCTACGATTCGGAAGGCGCGCTCACCATGGTGGCGTCCACGTGGTATAACAACGACATGGGAACCATGTGGACCGTCGGGCCCCACACGGTCGCGAGCCCCCGGGATGGCACCTATTTTGGGATTGGCGGACGCCTCCGCAGTGAAACCGAAGTTGATTTTCACAACCTGAGCATCGTCCCCGAGCCCGCGACCTACGCTTTTGTTGGAGGCTTGCTGGCGCTTGGATTGGTCTTGATCCGCCGCCGGGTCCGTTGAGGGGGAACGCCGGCGGGTTGGCTGTGATTTCCCGCAAACTGTAAAGACGGCTGGCGATTTTGATTTTTGCGGCTGATGATTCCCGGCATGAATTATCGCTGGTTGCCCGTTTTGATAGCCGTCATTCTACCGGTCGCCGGGCCGGACGCGGTCGCTCTCCCTCCGGACGAAGAGGAACGCGTGGCCCGGGCGCGGGAAACCCGTTTTCCCCATTACGCCGACCGGTTGGCCGCGTTTCTGCGGGAGACTCCGGAGGTGGAGCCCGGCGGAATCGTGTTTCTCGGCGACTCCATCACCGAAGCCTTTCCCGCCGCCAAAGCCTTTCCCGGGCAAAACGTCCTCAACCGGGGCATCGGTGGCGACCGCATTGGCGGCGTGCTTGAAAGGCTCGATGTTTCCGTTTCGCGCCCGCAACCCCGCCGGGTGTTTCTGATGATCGGCATCAACGATATTGTCGGCACGCCCAACGTTCCGGTGGCCTCGCTGGCCGGTGAATACGGCCGTCTGCTCGATCAGTTGCGGGAAGCGGCCCCGGAGGCGGAAATCGTGGTGCAATACCTGCTCCCGCTTTCCGGTGGATTTGCCGTCCACAACGAACGGGTGCGGGAGATGAACGTGGAAATCCGCCGTCTGGCTGAGGAGCGCGGGCTTCCCTTTCTCGACCTGCACTGGCACCTGCGGGATGAGAGCGGGGCGTTGCGCCGGGAATTCACCTTCGACGGCATTCACCTCACCTTGATGGGATACTGGGCTTGGCTGGAATCGTTTTTCACGCCTGTCGAACTGGCGGAAGCCTCCGCTGGATTCGCCCCTCCGTGGATTGATTTGCACCAAACCACCCGCCGGGCGACCCGTGTGGACCCCGGCGGATCCTCGCCATTTCCCGGGCACCGGGGCGTGGATGAGTTGATCGTCTTCACTTCGGATCACGGGAAGGCATCCACCGGCACCAACCCGTGGGGATTCGAAGCGGTGGTGGATAACGGCGTCGTCATCCGGTCGGGCGGCAATAATTCGACCATCCCGCCCGGCGGATTCGTGGTCTCCGGCCATGGTTTGGCCGCCCGCTGGATTTCGCTGCACCTGCGCCCCGGGGCGCGGGTCACGGTTGCCGACGGCATGGTCTCGATCAAGGCGGAGGCCCCGGCCACTCCCCGTGACCGGCTCAACCACCTGCGCACGGAAACTTTCCGCGCCGTGCTACGCTGGACGGAAAGCGGACGGGTGGCGGGTGATTCGCCGGAGTTGCGGCAAATCCTTGGGGACTTGCGCCGCCTGGGCGCGCCGGGCGCCGGTCCGGACGCGGAAAATCTCGACCGGTTGGAGGAACGGGTGAAGGCCTTCGCCGCGGCCGCTGAAAGCTGAGAAGATCGTATCAGATCGATGGTGGATCTTCGAAGTCGCGCTGAAGCCCATGCTTTGGTGTTCAGCCCGCCGCATCCGAATTGCGGCCTCGTCAGCGGCGCCGGAGGCGTGGTAAAGGTTTGGCTAATGACCAATCGGTTTTACAACGACTTCGACCGGGAAACCCACGGCGGCCCGCGCAAGACCGGATACCGTTCCCAATTCCAAACCGACCGCGACCGGTTGATTTACACGTCGGCTTTCCGCCGCCTTCAGGCCAAAACCCAGGTCTTTCTCGCCGGCGAGCACGATTTCTACCGCACCCGTCTGACCCACTCTCTCGAAGTCGCCCAGATCGGCCGCTCGATATGCCACTGGCTCCTCCACCGGGGGGATCACCTCGCTGACGATTTCCAGATCGACGCCGACTTGGTGGAGGCGGTCTGCCTGGCCCATGATTTGGGGCACCCGCCGTTCGGCCACGCCGGAGAGCGGTCGCTTAACCGTTTCATGGCCCCTTTCGGCGGGTTTGAGGGAAACGCCCAAACCTTGCGCATCGTTACCGAAACCATCTACTCCTCCGGCGACGGGCCGCGCGGCATGCAGCCAACACGGGCGTTTCTCGACGGCATTCTCAAATACAAAACCCTCCACCGCGAGTTGGAGAATCCTGAAAACCATTTCCTCTACGACGGGCAGGAGTCGGTGCTCACTTTCGCGCTCGGTGCCCCGGTCGAGTCGCTCGGCCTCCCCGCGGGCCGGGAGCGGGATGCTTTTCGCAGCATTGAATGCCAAAT
>PXDN01000274.1 GCA_003566375.1 Opitutia bacterium | reverse complement strand
GGGGCTGGCACCCGCCGTGGCGTTCCCGGTCACCGGCCTGATCATCGCGTTCATCGGCATTTACGGTTGGGCGCTGGAAGGCCCCGGCGGTTATCACATTCATCCAGAGAAGAAAGACAAATGAGTCATCCAGTAGCCGAACACGCCGGGCATCACGAGGAGCCGAACAGCACCGGCATCCCGAATAAAAAGCTGTTCATGTGGTTGTTTCTCGCCTCCGACTGCATGTTTTTCGGATGCCTGATCGCCAATCACTTGGTGTATCGAAGCAATCCGCCGGCGGGCACGCCCGATCCCCGCACGATTTTCGACATCGAGCTGACCTCCTTCAGCACGTTCATCCTACTGATGAGCAGCTTGATGATGGCGCTGACAGTGGCGGCGATCGAAAAGAACAACATCCGGAGTTTCCGGCGGTGCATTCTCACCACCTGCTTCTTCGGGATGATCTTCCTCGGCTGCCAAGCCTACGAGTTCGTGCACTTCGTGCAGCACTCGGGGTTCACCCTCTCCAGCAGCTTGATGGGGTCCACTTTTTACATGCTGACCAGCACGCACGGGATTCACGTTTCCATTGGCATCCTCTGGCTGTTGCTCATGTATGTGCAATCCTTCAAACCGGCCAACGCGCACGGGAGTGTGTTTCGGGAGATGGGCCGCAGCCTCGGCCACGCCGCCTTCCTGGTGGCAGTGGCGGTCGGCGGTCTGCTCTGCGTTCTAGGATTGGTCCACGGTATGGAAGACCACGGGGTTTCCGGTGCCGCCATCGGCGCTTTCTTCAGTGGTTCCTGGCTGTGGATCCTGATCCTTGGCGCCGGTTTGGTTGGTTCGGTCATCAAAGCGCGTCAGTCCGGCCCGGTTGATTTTGGCGTGAAAAACGCCATCGATGTCGAAAGCGCCGGTCTTTACTGGCACTTTGTGGACATTGTCTGGATCGTCATCTTCACCGTCGTTTACCTGCTCGAATACATCTAAAATGGAAAAAGCCATCCACGACAATCAACCGCTTCCTTACACCGAGGAAGATTCCCGCAAGTTTTACATCTTCATCTATCTCTCCATGGCCCTGGCGGTGATCACGGGGGTGGAAATCGTGATCGTCTGGATTCCCATCGCCAGCTGGATCCAAATCTGGACCCTGGCCATCCTGTCGCTGGTTAAGTTTTTGGGGGTGATCTGGTGGTTCATGCACATGCGGTGGGACCGCGCCCTCATCGCGGCGGTCTTCTTCCTCGGGTTTTTGATCGCGGGCGGCACCGTCACGGTCTTGTGGTTGATCTTCCACTACGATCCCAACGAGCCGGTGTGGGAAGACATGGCGGCCATCGAGCGGGAAATTCCCGCCACGGAAACCGCCGGTCGGCCGGCTTTTCACTCCGGTGACTTTACGCCCGGAGCCTGACCCGTTTACCACGACGGACGGAACCTTGACGGTTTCCCGTCCGCTGGCGTTTTCGACGGACGCCGTTTTTCCGGCGTTGTCCGCTTTCCGGGCCCGGCTGTAGATGGACTGGTGGCATTGGCACACCGAGCCGGAACTGATTGGCGGCCTCTTGTTGGTCGTTTGGCTGTATGCGGTTTTCACCGGCCCCCTCCGCGACCGCATCGCCCCCGGCACTCCCTACCCCCTGGGGTCCGCCATCAGCTTTTACTCCGGGATGATCCTGTTTTATCTGACGGTGGGGTCGCCGCTGGATTTCGTGGGCGAGATCTATCTGTTCAGCGCCCACATGGCCCAGCACATATTGCTGATGTATCCGGTCTCGATCCTGTTGATACTCGGCATGCCGGATTGGCTGACCCGCCCGGTTCTGCGCATTCCTCCCGTGGGGAAACTCCTGCGCGCGCTCACCCATCCGGTGGTCGCGGGATTGGTTTTCGCCATCACGCTCAACGCCTGGCACCTTCCCCTGCTCTATGAAAGCGCCCTGCGCATCCGCTGGGTGCACAATCTGGAACACGCCACCATGTTCGGAACCTCTTTTCTTTTGTGGTGGGTGGTTTTCAGCCGTTCCAAGGAAGTCCCCCCCCTTCCTTACGGTGCGCAGATCATCTTCGTTTTCTTCGTGTCGCTGACCAAAATTCCGGTGGCCGCCTACCTGACGTTTTCATCGGAAGTCCTTTACCCGACCTATGAATTCGCCCCCCGCATCACCTATTTATCGGCCATCGACGATCAGGTGCTTGGCGGTGCCATGAAAACCCTCACCGGTAAATTCGCCGGGGTTTTCATCATGGCTTACAGTTTTTATCACTGGCAAAAATCCCAGGAAAAGGAGGACGAATAAAGTGGCCGCCGTTCCATGGGTGGCTTTTCACGGGACATTCCTTTTGCCCATCACCCCGGCGTTTTCCTTCTTGCCTTCGCACCGTGGCGGGCCGTTTTGTTGATCCCATGTTTCGCCTTGTCAGTTTGGCCGTTTTAGCCGCCTTTCTTTGCGCGTTCGCCGGTGGTTGCGGCGGCCGGAAAAATCCCGAAATCACCCGGCTGAACGCCGAAATCGCCGCCCTTCAGGCTGAGCTTGACGGCATGAACGGGGATCTGGAAAACAAGCGCGCCGAACAGAGGGAGCGCCGGGAAACAGCGAATCTATTTGTGGATATCAACCGCACCCTGCGGGCGGAAATGAATTGGAGTGGAGGACAGCCGCGGATCGAGGGGCGCCAAACCAACGAAACGGACCTCTCCCTTTCCGGGTTGGCGGTGAAAGTGACCTTTGAATACCAAAACCGGGTTTTGCGGGAAGAAACCATCAACGTTGTTTTCCCCTCCATTCTCGCCCCGGGGGAGGAATCGCGGTTTACCGCCGAAACCTCCCCCTCGATCTGGGGATTTCAACCTCCGTGGGAGGAGGGCCATACGCGTCTCCGGGCGGTGGAGGCGATGGTGGCGGGCGGCAAAATCCTTCGCGAGGAGCAGGAGGAGCTTTGGAAAGTGGAGGGGGCCATCGCCAGCGCGGAGGAGGCGGTCTTGCAAAAGCGAATCGAAATCGGCCGTCTGATCACCCGCCGCGATGAGCTGCTGCGGGATTGATGGCGCCGAGTCATCACAACATCGACTCCACCGACTCCTGATCCTTGGCTTGGAGCAATTCGCTGAAATATCCGTCCCGCCGGGACAGCTCGGCAAAGGTCCCCTCCTCCACCATGTGCCCTTTGCGCAGCACCACGATGCGGTCGGCGTTGCGGATGGTGCTCAACCGGTGGGCAATGGTGATGACTGTCCGCTGGCTGGCCAGCCGGTCGATCGCTTCCTGAATCAGTCGTTCGCTCTCGTAATCGAGCGCCGAGGTCGCCTCGTCGAGAATCAGCACGCGCGGATTTCTCAAGATCGCCCGCGCGATGGAGACGCGCTGCCGCTGGCCGCCGGAAAGATTGACGCCCCGTTCGCCGAGCTGGGTTTCGTATCCGTCCGGCAAGCCGTCGATAAAGGCTTCGGCATTGGCCAGCCGGGCGGCTTCGCGCACCTCTTCGTCGGTGGCGTTGTGGCGGGCGAACCGGATGTTTTCCATGATCGAACCGGAGAGCAGCAAGCTTTCCTGCATGACCACCGCCACTTGACGGCGGAACCAGCGCATGTTGATTTCCGACTGGGGGAGATCGTCGATCAGGATCGTTCCCCGCGTCGGTTTGTAGAGCCCGAGCAGCAGGTTGGCCAAGGTGCTTTTGCCCGACCCGGACGGTCCCACAAAGGCCACGTGTTCACCGGGTCGAATGCGCAGGTTGAAATCGGAGATCACCTCCGGCCCGTCCCGGTGGTAGGCGAACCCGACGTTGTCAAAATGGATTTCGCCCCGCAGCCCCTCGATCCGTCGTTGCCCGTTCCAGTCCTCCACATAGCTGGAATCGAGCAATTCCTTGATGCTTTGGTAGCTCTCCGAGCCCAGAAAATATTGTTCGCTGATCTGGCCGAACATCTGGATCGGTTGCACGATAATCGGCAACCCGGCCATAAAGGCGAACAGCGTTCCGACCGTCAGGTGGCCGTGAATGGCGAGAATCACCCCGCCCGCCACCACCACCAGCGACAGGAGTTGCGTGCTGACGTGGGTAAAGGCGTTGAACACCTGGCTGATGCTGATGAGCTGGTAACGGGATAAGGCGAGATGGTCGCTCGATTCGTCCAGTTGGGTGCGGGCCTGCCTCTCCTCGCCGAAACTCCGCACCAGGCGCAGGGCGCTGATCAGCTCGCTGGCCGTGCCGGTCAACCGTTCCTGGGCGACGCGCGCCTCGTGGTGGCGGCGGCGGAATTTGCCGAAAAAATAATACCGCGTGAATCCAAACAGCGGCAACATCAGGATCAGAACGATGGACAGTTGCCAGTTGAGCAGGATCAGCAGGGTCAGGATGCTGATGCTGTAAAGGATGTTGGGCAGAAAAGCGTTGGTGAGCTGCATGAGGCAGGTCTCCACCTTCTGGGTGTCAAACGCGTACTTCGAGATCAGCCGCCCGGTGTGCTGTTGGTCCAGGTAACCGAAATTGAGAAACTGCAGCTTGTTGAATATCCGCCCGCGCAGCTCCTTGATCATGCGGGCCATCACCTTCCCGATCGAACGGGCTCCCCACACCGAAAAGCCGTAGTGCATCACCAGCAGACCGATGAAAACCAGGCTGATGAAGGCCACCCCGACCGCGTCGCTGGAGCGCAGGTTTCCGTCGATCATCACCCGGAAAAGCCATGGCAGGGGCGCGATGGCCAAACTCCGCAACAAGGCCAGGCAAAACCCGGGGAACAACGCCGATTTGTAGGCGAACAGAAACTGCAAAATGCTCTTCGCCTCGGAAGGTAAAGTCAGCGGCTGGACTGGACGCGGGCCATTCACCGTCGGGAAGCCTCCACCCCCGCGACCGGGGACGGGTGTTGGGAACACATCGGGCAAGGCCCGATGCCACTGGCCGTAAACCAGTGCCGGAAGGTCCACCTCCCGCTCATCGGGCAAGGCCCGATGCCACTCCGCGAGGGAGAGCGGGTGGCGGCGGGTTCCCCCCCGCGGGTGCGGGACCCGGTTGTCCGATTGACGATCATCGACGCCGATGATTCCCCGCCCTTCGCGCAAGGTCAAGATCGTGAATGACTCCCGCTTCACTTCACAAAAAATGTCGGGGTCAAGCCTTCTTTCGACTGGCCAAACCCTCTTCTCCCGGTCATGCTGAAAAATAGAAACCGCGTTGACACATTCCGGTCTTTGCCCCGCACGGCTGTGGAACCGGTTGAACTGTCGGCGGAAGCGCAATCTTCCCCTGACGAACGGAACAGCAGCCGACGGACGCCGAGGCCCACCACCTTGGAAAGGACTCCCGCCATGCGCCTATGCTTCCTCACCAACCACTATCCGCCCCACTCCCAGGGCAGTTACGACCGTCAATGCTGGCAGATTGCCGGAGAACTCGCCCGACGCAACCACCAGATCGACATCCTCACGTCCAAACCGCCGCCGGGCATCCACCCCGGAGGCACGGAACCGCGGGTGTTCCGCGTGCTGGATTTGTATCCGGAATCGGATGATCCCTCCCCCTCCTTCAAACGCCTTTACGGGTTTGTGAGTTCCACCCGCAAAATCTTTGCCAAGCACCTCGCCAACAGTCCCCCCGACGCGATCATGATGTGGGGCATGGACCGGCTCCCCGCCACCCTCCTGCAACAAGCCGAGGCCAGCGGCATTCCCTGCCTGTTGGCCGTTTACAATCACTGGCTGGCCAATCTTCGTCAGCGCGATCCCTGGATTCGCTTTTGGGAGGAGGAAGACACCGATACTCCCACCGTCCGCGGCATCCTTCGGGGCCTTCGCCTGGACCGGTATGTCACCAACCGCGCGGCTCCGGGATTTCCGGACACCCTCTCGCTGCGCAACGTCTATTTTTGCTCCGCCTCCCTGCGGGCGGAAACGGAAAAATCCAGCGGGTTGACGCTCTGCGGCGCCTCCATTATTCCGTGCGGCATTTCCCCGATTGACCGGCCGCGCAAACACGACCGCAATTCCAGCGAGTTCCGGCTCGTTTACCACGCCCGCCTGACGCCGGACAAAGATCCGATGACCGCGCTGCGCGCCCTGCGGGAACTCCGCCACCGGCACGGTGACCGCTTTACCCTCGACATTTACGGACGCGGTTCCCTCGACTACGAGACTACCCTGCACGACTTCGTGCGCCGCTACAAACTCGGGGGATCCGTTCTTTTCAAAACCCTCTACGGCCCGCCCGCCTGGGAAGCACTCGGCATCTATGACGCCTTGGTTTTCACCTCGCGCCATCCGGAACCGTTTCCGCTCATTCACCTTCACGCCATGGCGGCGGAAATCCCAGTCATATCGACCCTCTGCGGCGCTTCCGCGGAGTTGATCCGCAACGGCGACAACGGTCTCGTTTTCGATGCCGGGAACCACCACCAGCTCGCCGAGCGGATTCTCGAAATCGCCGACAATCCCGATTTGGCCAGCCGCCTGACCGGGACCGCCCGCCAAGAGGTTTACCGCAACTACGGCATGGGCACCGTCGCCACCCAAATCGAGACGTCGCTGCTAAGGATGATCAGCGAGGTGCGCTCCGGCGGAAAGGCGGTGTAACCAGGCATGGGCAGCCGTTCACCCAGCCGGTTGTCCGGGAAAAATTCGCCTTGAACCGGGTGTCGTGTGATTCAAGGTGCGGGGTGAGGTCAGT